>DASWYF010000025.1 GCA_036405135.1 Verrucomicrobiia bacterium
ATCGCGATCGCAGCCAGGAGGCCGATGATGGCCACCACGATCATGATTTCAACGAGCGTGAAACCGCTCTTGCGCGTAGTTTGGATCTTCATACTTTTACCTTTCTTTTGCGCGGCGTGGACCCAGCGAAAGGCGGTTTTATGTTATGAATACGACTCAATGTATGTCCACAGATTGCCTTCCACTTACCGCATCATAAGAATGCAGCAATCCTAATGCCATGCAACTAAAAATAGCACCTCTACGACCTTGTTATCTAAAAATAATACAAAGACATCCAATTTCAGGACAAAATCCACTATGGAATTGCGCGTTAAGACCACACTGTCATGCCCCCTATCCAACCTCTAAAAGTGGCTTTACCAAATAAACCCTGCCAGCCACACAGCCACTGTCATTCTTGCGAATCACTCCCCCCAAAAAAACAGCCATCCATATTCACCCGGTCTCAAATCCGGGAATCGTTGAAGGATTATAAATGCTCCCCGCCCACCACATCCGTCGAAGCCAGATCGAGTTTGAACGGTAACAACGGCATTGGCGCATCGTTATCCATGTAAGTCTCGCAGATGCGGAAGAACTCGGCCTGCGTTGAGCACCGGCGGATGTCGTGCAGGAACTGCCCGCTCGCTTCCACACCGATGCCGAGGAAGTTCATATACTTCTTCATCTTCTGCACCTGCGCGTTTTCCCGGATGATTTCTTGCGGAGTCATCGCCCAGAGATGATGCACATACTCCAGCACATCTCGCCCGCGCGGCACAAAAACCGCTTCACCACGCCGATGCTGCCGGATCTGCTCGAACAACCACGGATTACGAATCGCCCCACGCCCGATCATCAATCCCTTCGCACCCGTCTGCTGCAAAACCTCTTCCGCTTTCGCCGGTGAATAAATGTTTCCATTCGCGATGACTGGACAACGCATCGCTTGCACTGCGTTGGCGATATAATCGTAATGCACCTCCGAGCGATACATCTCCAGCACCGTGCGCCCATGCACCGTCAGCAGATCGATGGAATGCTTCGCGAAAATGGGCAATAACTCCTCAAACACCGCCGGGCTATCGAAGCCGATGCGCGTCTTCACCGTGAACTTCACCGAGATAGCATCTCGCAACGCACCGAGAATACTATCCACCCGCTTCGGCTCACGCAGCAAACCGCCACCTGCGCACTTGCGATATACCACCGGCGCCGGACAACCGAGATTCAGATCCACCGCCACGATGTCATACTTCTCCAACTCCTTCGCCGTGCGGACCAGCGCAGGAATGTCATTCCCGATCATCTGCGCGATGGCCGGTTTGCCCGTAGTGTTATTCACGAGCGCATCGACGATCCATTTCTCCGGCTTGGACGTCGGCTGTACGCGAAAATATTCCGTATAATAAACATCCGGCCCGCCATAGCGACTCATCAAGTTCCAGAACGGCCGATCCGTCACATCCTGCATCGGCGCGAGCGCGAGAATCGGCTCAGAGCCTTGCAGCAACGCCGCGAACTGTTCGTGATGAGTCATTTCGGGTTAACCAAAGATGGACACAGATAAACACAGATGAGGGACAGATGCGTTGAGACGGCGAGTGCCAAATGCGCTAGTTGCGAAAAAAGACAGCAAATGTTCTCCCTCTCCCCTCAACGGGGAGAGGGCCGGGGTGAGGGGTGAGAATGCCAATCGCATAATAACCTTCACTTGGTTGAAAACTGCGGATGCTTTCTCAGCCGTTCCCAATTTGCCTCACTCAATGGCGCTTGACGATATGTCCCATCCATCAACGGCTCCGCACTACGCGACCGTTGCACGCGCCCCAGCCATTTTTCTCCCAGCGGTTCCGTGAGCAACTCTCGCGTGTTCGCGGCGATGGTCGTCTCTTCCTTCTCCCCCGTCGCATGACCCGCACCGACGTAGAAGCCTGCGAGCAACAAGGTGACACGCAAGAGCGTGCTGCGTGAATACGTCGGCAGCGCACAGGGCCGTTGCGGATCGAGGAACGTGTGAAGTTTCTGAAACACGGGCAACGTCCACATCGCCGTATTCGTCGCCGGAGAAAAAGCGTCGTAAAGGATCGCGTGCGGTGCAGGCAACTGTGTGCGCAAGCTGGCGTCGTTAGCCGCTTGATCCAGCAGAGCAGGAAAGTCCGCCACGTGCACGGTCCAATGAACCGTCACATCACCCAGCTTGAACTTCACTTCATGCTGGTCATGTAAAATCTCCAACTGCGCTTCAAATCCCACCGGATACCCCAGCTCCACCGAGTGCTGTCGCGCAAACGCCAACGGTTCCAAGGTGCAATCAAAGCTGACGATGCGCAGCTTGCCGCATAGTCCACTGAGAGAACGCAGCACCGTCAACACATTCGCCGCTGAACCCAGGCCGACATCCCACACCACAAACTCTTCCGTGCTCGCCGCAAAACGTTCGGGCAGACGTAACTGCCGCACGTAGAGCGCCTCCGCCTCTGCCACCGGCCCGATGACGGGGTGAAACGTCTCGTCATGTGCGCGCGAGTAAACACTCCGCACGCCATTGGCAAGCGTCACTAGTTCATAGTTGTTCGTCGTTTCGATCATTGTCCGGTCAAAAACCGGTCGGGGATTGAACCGGATTGCGGAAGCAGACGCAACAAGGCGTTTTGGCGGAGCGCGACTCTCCGAGTCGCAGCAAGGAGAAATGCTTCCGTTGGCTTCCGAAAAGTTGGTGACCAATGAGAGAAATCCTGTGTGAACACGCCAGATGAAAGCATAGCCCGCCTTCGCTTATGGGAGTTGCTGCGACTCGGAGAGTCGCGCTCCAACAAAAAGGCCGCATCTTTCGATGCGGCCTTTTCAACCTAAATTTCTACCGGCTTAAAACTCCCGTTCCAACGGCGGGCGGATACCGTACTTCTTCGCCAGCGCCAATGTCGCTGCCAGCGGTTTCATGCCGAGTGTGCATGTTGGATCGGACAGCGATGCCGCCGCCGCACAAACGCCAATCTTCAAGCACTCTTGCAGATCGAGGTCTTCATGCAGACCGTAGAGCGTGCCAGCGCAGAAGGCATCACCAGCACCGGCTGTGCCTGCGATATACTTCTCCGGCAGCTTGAGTGAAGGCTGCCAGTAATCTTTGCCATCGCGAGTGCGGGCAAAGCCGCCTTCCGGGAAATGGATCACCACCACTTCACGTACGCCGAGTTGGAGCAGCGCACCTGCTGAATGACGCAGCGCGACAGTATCCAACTTGCCATCTGCTTGGCGGATCTTAAAGCCCGTCGTCTTGCCCGCCTCGATCTCATTGAGGATCGCGTAGTCCGTATACTTCAACGCAGGCGTAACGATCTTGGCAAAGCGATCACTGTCCTCGCTCACTACGTCCACGCTTGTCTTAAGACCAGCTTCTTGCGCGGCAGCGAGCAGAGCGGCACCACGCGTGCCATACTTCTTGTCCTCGTCATCGATCGCGTCCAGCAGCAGCAGATAACCAAGATGGAAAATCTTTGCCTTCGTCTTGGAGAAATTCAGATCCTTGCCGTCCCACAAAGCGTTCGCACCGCGATTGTGGAAGAACGTGCGCTTGCGGCCATTCATCTCCGTCATCACATCCGTGTAAGACGTGGAAGACTTAGGCGCAGCCGTGAGGAACTTCGTGTCGATCTTGAGCTTCTTGCAGTGATCGAGGATTTGCGCGCCGAGCGCGTCCTTGCCCACGAGACCGGCAGCTTGCAGCGGAAATTTCGCGCCGAGAACGGCGAGGTCCACCAGCACATTGTAAGGCGCACCACCGGTGCCTTCATACTGGCTGTGGATATTGGCGAGCTGCTCACGCTGGGGATAAACATCAACCAGTTTGACCTGGTCGATGATAAAATTGCCGCCCGCCAGAATGCCCTTCCGGTTCGAGGACACCGCTTTCTTCGCTTTCATTTTTGAGATACCCTTGGCCGTTGCTGCCGTTCAGGGTAAACGTAAGAGTAGCGGGTACTTAGGAAAATGGAATCCAAAACTGTGAACCCCACGTTCAATGACCAATGCCCAAATCCGAATGGCGAAGGAATGACCAATTCCCAATGACCCAGGTTTAGGGCTCGGCGCTTGGGAATTCCTTGGTCATTCGGGCTTCGTCATTGGTCATTTAAATAATGTAGTCCGACACCGCCTGATTCGTCCCCTGCAAGTGCTTCACGCGATCACAAAGCTGCGCCACCGTCACTTGCTCCAGGATCTTCACGATCGCCTCGCGCACTTCCTTCATGATGCTGCGGATGCCACATTTGCTCTCATCCGGGCAGGTGCAGGGGGTGTAGAACTTCTCACTCACACAGCCCACAGGAGCTAAGGGACCTTCCAAATGGCGAATCACCGCGGCCAAGGTCACCTGCTCAGGGGGCATTCTAAGACGATAGCCGCCGGAGATACCGCGCTTGCTCTCCACAATGCCCAAAGTCTTCAAATCATTGAGGATTTGCTCGAGAAAACGCTTGGGAATGTTCTGCCGCTCGGAAATGACTTGGGTGGGGAGAACTTCCTCCCCGTAGTTCAACCCTAGGACCACCAAGGCCCGTAAGGCATATTCGCCGCGCAGCGACAGTTTCATACGCCCCAAAACCTACCATAATCCCCACTAAACCAATCAAGTTTAGTTTTAAGATGGATTTTCATGATTTCTATCCCACTCAAAATCAATGTGTTACGTCTTTAAATAATAATCCCGATTGACTTACTGTATATTTGGATTAGAAAGATTTTGTTAACTGAAAACGAACCAAGCGTATGAGCAGCACAAACTTGAATAACACCGCCGAGACAGCCGCAGACTTATGGCTGGCCGCCGTGAAGGAAGAGGTGGCCGGTCTGCGCTTTGGCACCGTGCAAGTAATCGTCCATGAGGGCGAGGTGGTCCAGATCGAGCGCGTCTCGCGCCGGCGTCTGGGGCCTGGCCAGTCATCGAATCGCAACCTCTCCCCGAGGAGCGCCAAGAATTAAACGTCGGGAGCTGACCCAAAAAACGGAGGCATCTGAAATGAAGACACCACTCCATGAGATTAAAAAAACTGGCCGTCGTAACGGCCATCGGGATCAGCGCCACCGGAATACAGGCGCAAACTGACCAGTCTGACCAAGCCACTCTGATCAAACAACTCATTCAGCGCATCGAAGAACTGGAACAAAAAGTGAAGATCCAAGACCGCAAACTGGAAATCGACAAGGAGGCTTCCGCCGAGAAGGCGAAGACGACTCCGGTGGTTTCTTTGGGTGCGTCTGGTTTCTCAGTCCGCTCGCCAGATACTAATTTCGTCTTCCGTCTTCGCGGCTATGTGCAGGCGGATGGCCGTTACTTCATTGATGACAATGTCGCCGGTGGCGTTAACGACCAGTTCTTGCTTCGCCGCGTGCGTCCGATCATCGAAGGCACAGCTTTCAAGAACTACGATTACCGCATCATGCTCGATTTCCCGAGCAACGTGGGTGTCGGCGCTGCAAACAACGGTTTGCTGCAAGATGCTTATGTGACAGCCAAGTATTATCCATGGCTGAACATCACGGCTGGTAAGTTCAAAGAACCGGTGGGCCTTGAGCGGTTGCAATCCGGTGCGAACCTGCTCTTCAACGAGCGCGCCTACCCGACGCAACTGCTGCCAAACCGCGATTTGGGTATCCAGCTCTCCGGCACTGTCTTGGATAACCGCTTGGAATACGCGTTGGGTATATTCAATGGCGTGGCCAATGGTGGCAGCGGTGATGCGGATGCTGCGGATGACGACAAGGACTTGGCAGCACGCCTTTTCGCGACGCCGTTCATCAACAGCGACAATGAATGGATCCAAGGATTGGGCTTTGGCGTGGCCGGCACGGTCGGCAACAACAAGACGGCTTTGCGCGGCCATCAATCTCCCGGCCAGCAGACGGCCTTCGCCTATAATGCCGGCGTGGTGGGGGATGGTGAGTTGTGGCGCATCTCGCCGCAGGCTTACTATTACAAGGGGTCATTCGGTGCGATCGCTGAGTATGCGATTGCGCATCAGTCGATCCGCACAGCGGCCAATACGGTCAACACCTTGAATCACAGTGGCTGGCAAGTGGCGGCCTCTTACTTCCTGACAGGTGAAAAGAACTCGTTCAAGGCGGTTTCACCTGCCCAGCCCTTCACGGTGGGCAGTGAAGGATGGGGGGCCTTCGAGCTGTCCGCGCGCGTCAGCGGTCTCGACTTGGATGATGAATCCTTCCCGACCTTTGCCAATGCCAACACTTCGGCCACCGAAGCCCTTTCTTGGGCAGTGGGTGTGAACTGTCACTTGAACCGCTTCCTGAAACTCAGCCTGTCTTATGAACAGACTGACTTTGATACACAAGGCAACGCTCCGAGTCCTTTGCTGGACAAGGGCGAGAAGGTCGTCTTCAGCCGCGTGCAGTTCTCATTCTAAAGGATTCGCTTTCGAAAAACTTAAATCTTAGCTCAGCATGAAAATCTCAAATAAAATCAAACGGTTCTTCGGTTTGGCCGCTGTCTTGGCGGTGACCGGCTCCACCTTCGCTGCGGAAGTGAAGTTGCTCAATGTCTCCTATGATCCGACGCGCGAGTTGTATGTAGAGTATAACAAAGCGTTCGCCGCGCATTGGAAAGCCAAGACGGGCGACACCGTCACCGTCCAGCAATCGCACGGCGGCTCTGGCAAACAAGGCCGCGCCATCATCGATGGTCTGCAAGCGGATGTTGCCACACTGGCGCTCGCTGGTGATGTGGACGCACTCTCGAGCGTGGGTAAGCTGATCCCGCAGAACTGGCAGACGCGCTTGCCGCAGAACTCCGCGCCCTACACGAGCACGATTGTGTTCTTGGTGCGCGCGGGCAATCCGAAGGGAATCAAGGACTGGGATGATTTGGCCAAGCCGGGCGTCTCCGTGATCACGCCGAACCCGAAGACCTCGGGTGGTGCGCAATGGAACTACCTCGCCGCCTGGGAATACGCCAAGCGCAAAGCGGGTGGCAAGGATGAGGCCGGTAAAGCCTTCGTGGAGAAGCTCTACAAAAACGTGCCCGTGCTGGACTCCGGCGCGCGCGGTTCTACGACCACCTTCGTGCAACGCGGCATCGGTGACGTGTTCATCTCTTGGGAAAACGAAGCGTTCCTCGCGCTGAAGGAATTCGGCAAGGACAAGTATGAAGTCGTCATTCCTTCCATCAGCATCCTCGCCGAACCCTCAGTGACGGTGGTGGACAAGGTCGTGAAGAAGAAGGGTACGGAAGCCGTGGCCAAGGCTTACCTCGAGTATCTCTACTCGGATGAAGGCCAGGACATCGCGGGCAAGCACTTCTACCGTCCGCGTTCGGAGAAGGCCGTGGCGAAGTACGCCGCCCAGTTCCCGAAGATCAACCTCTTCACCATCGATGAAGCTTTCGGCGGCTGGACGAATGCGAAGAAAGTTCACTTCGCGGATGGCGGCACGTTCGATCAGATCTACGCCAAGTAAGCATCCCTGTGCGCGCAACACCACCAGTCATTATGGAATCATTACCCAATTCCGCTTCCTGCGATGTGAAGCTGCTGACTGGTGGTGTGCGCCGCGCAAACAGCGCTTTCTCCCTGAAAAACGGTCAGGGAGAAAGCCACTCAATTTTTAACTGACCGATAACATGAGCATCACGACTGAAACGCAATCCAGCCTGTCGAGAACAACGGTGGCCCAACGCCGTTCCATCGCCAACCTGCTCGCCCCGTTGAATCGCCTCGCAGAAACCTCGCCAAATCTCTTGGTGAAAAGCGCAGGCAAGTTCGACCATCACGGCGAGGCTTATGATCTGCCGCGTTACATGTTCATCGGTCCCAAGGGCGGTGATGAGCCGATCCGCATCGGCCTCTTCGCTGCCATCCATGGTGATGAACCGGCGGGTGCTTATGCCTTGGTGCAATTCCTCACCTTGCTCGAACGTTTTCCTGAACTGGCCAAGGGCTATTGCCTCTTCGTTTATCCCGTGTGCAATCCGACGGGCTTCGAGGACAATACGCGCAATTCCCGCCGTGGCCGTGATCTGAATCGCGAGTTCTGGAACAACACGAGCGAGCCTGAAGTGCAGTTGTTGCAGCAGGAGCTGGTTTTGCATGCGTTCCACGGCATCGTTTCACTGCATGCGGATGATACGAGCGATGGTCTCTATGGTTTCGCTCATGGTGCGACATTGACGAAACATCTCGTCGAGCCGGCGTTGAAAGCTGCTGAGGAGTTTTTGCCGCGTAATCATAACTCGATAATCGATGGCTTCAATGCGCGCAACGGCATCATCCGCAAGGGCTACCAAGGTATCCTGAGTGCACCACGGAATACGCCGAGGCCGTTCGAGATCATCTTCGAGACACCGCACGCCGCGCCACAGTATCAGCAGGAAAAAGCTTTCGTAGTCGCGCTGCAGGCGATCCTGAACGAGTACCGCAAACTAGTGGCCTACGCTCCGAACCTGTAAAGCCATCGCATTTTAGAAGTTAATGATACCTTTTGTCCGTACTGAAAAAAGCGTCCTACCGGGCTACCGATTGACGCTGGGTTACACGTTGTTTTATCTAACCCTGCTCATCCTCATCCCGCTGGCGGCGACTTTTGCCAAGACATTCTCGATGACGTGGCCCGACTTCTGGGCCGCGGTTACGTCGCCACGCGTCGTCGCTTCCTACAAGCTGACGTTCACCGCCGCGTTTCTGGCGGGCCTCATCAACATGGTGTTCGGCCTGCTCGTCGCCTGGGTGCTCGTGCGCTACACCTTTCCCGGTCGTAAAATCATCGACGCCATCGTGGATCTGCCGTTTGCCTTGCCTACCGCAGTGGCGGGCATCGCCTTGACCGCCGTGTATTCCAAGAACGGTTGGATCGGTCAGCATCTGGAACCGGCGGGCATCAAGGTCGCCTACACGCAACAGGGCGTGCTGGTGGCACTGGTATTCATCGGGGTGCCCTTCGTGGTCCGCACCGTGCAACCGGTGTTGGAAGATCTCGAGGTGGAAGTGGAAGAAGCGGCAGCGAGCCTCGGTGCGAATCGTTGGCAGACCTTCCGCAAAGTCATCTTCCCAGAGCTGCTGCCCGCGCTGATCACCGGTTTCACGCTCTCCTTCGCGCGCGCTTTAGGTGAATACGGTTCCGTGGTGTTCATCTCTGGTAACATGCCGTTGAAAACGGAGATCACGCCGCTGCTCATCATCACCAAACTGGAACAGTATGACTACGCGGGCGCAACCGCCTTGGCCGTGGTGATGCTCGTCATCTCCTTCGTGCTGCTGCTGCTCATCAACCTGCTGCAACGCTGGACGCAGACCCGCACCCGTAAATAATAACGATTTGATCTCATGGCTGGAGCTTCTACATCACGAGTAAGTCGCGGCATCAAAAGCCGTCACGCCACGCATGACCCTTTGTGGTTCCGCGTGTTGCTGATCGGCGGCGCATTGACTTTTCTAGGCTTGTTCCTCTTCGTTCCGCTCGCGGCGATCTTCGCGGAAGCATTTCGACGCGGCGCTGGCGCTTTCTTTGAAGCCTTCAAGGAACCGGACGCCATGGCGGCCATCAAGCTGACCTTGATCGCTGCCGGTATCTCGGTGCCACTGAACCTTATCTTCGGTGTGGCTGCATCCTGGGCCATCGCCAAGTTCGAGTTCCGGGGCAAGAGCCTGCTCATCACGTTAATCGATCTGCCATTCGCGGTATCACCGGTCATCTCCGGTCTGGTGTATGTGCTCCTCTTCGGTGCGCAAGGTTGGCTGGGACCGTGGCTGCAAGACAACGACATCAAGATCATCTTCGCCGTGCCCGGCATCGTGCTCGCGACCATCTTCGTGACGTTCCCATTCGTCGCGCGTGAGCTGATTCCGCTCATGCAAGCGCAAGGGAATGACGAAGAGTTCGCCGCGCTGACCCTTGGCGCGAGCGGTTGGCAGACCTTCTGGCATGTCACGCTGCCGAATATCAAGTGGGGCTTGTTCTACGGCGTCATCCTGTGCAATGCCCGCGCCATGGGTGAGTTCGGTGCCGTGTCCGTCGTCTCCGGTCACATCCGAGGGGAGACGAACACGATGCCACTGCACGTGGAGATCCTTTATAACGAGTACAATTTCGTCGCCGCCTTTGCCATTGCGTCACTGCTCGCCTGCTTGGCGCTCGTGACGTTGCTATTGAAGAGCATTGTGGAATGGCGCGGTCGTCAGAATCAATCGGGTGGCCACTAAAATTTTCCTGTAATGAGCATAGAAGTCCGTAACATCTCGAAGCATTTCGGCGAGTATAAGGCGCTGGAGAACATCAATCTGAGCGTCAAGCCGGGTGAACTGCTGGCTTTGCTGGGGCCATCCGGTTCCGGCAAAACGACGCTGCTGCGCATCATCGCCGGTCTGGAATTTCCTGATCCCGGTCAGGGCCAGGTGCTCTTCCATGGGGAAGACGTCACAAGCAAGCCCACCGGCTCACGCCAGGTCGGTTTCGCATTCCAGCACTACGCGTTGTTCCGTCACATGTCGGTGTTTGAGAACATCGCGTTCGGTCTGCGCGTGCGTCCGAAAGCCACTCGGCCGAGCGATGAGAAGATCGCCGCGCGCGTGCGTGAATTGCTGAAGCTCGTGCAGCTCGAACAGTTCGAGAAACGTCTGCCGAACCAACTCTCCGGTGGTCAACGTCAACGCGTCGCTCTCGCCCGCGCGCTCGCGGCGGAACCGAAAGTGTTGTTGCTCGATGAACCGTTTGGCGCACTCGATGCCAAGGTACGCAAGGAATTGCGCCGCTGGATCCGTCAGCTCCACGAAGAGATCCACATCACGAGCATCTTCGTGACGCATGATCAGGATGAAGCGCTTGAAGTCGCCGATCGCGTGGTGGTGATGAACCAGGCGAAGATCGAGCAGATCGGCACGCCGGATGAAGTGTATGACAAACCGGCCAATCCGTTCGTCTATAACTTCCTCGGTAATGTGAACCTGTTCAAAGGCCGCCTCCGCGATGGCCGGGTGCACTTGGGCGAGACTGCCATCAGCGCGCACGGCCATGGTGTGGCGGATGATTCACCGGCGGTCGCTTACGTGCGCCCCCATGAGATCAAGGTGAGCCTGCATGCCGAAGGGCCGGATAGCATTCCTGCCATCATCAAGCACATCAATTCTGCCGGTCCGCTTGTGCACTTGGACTTGGAGCGCAGCGATGACAAATCCCGTTTCACTGTCGAATTGACGAAGGAAGAGAGCGTCGCCTTGTCGCTGCTCGCCGGAACTCCTGTGTTCGTGCGCTTGAAAAATGTCCGCGTCTTCGCGGATGAAGATTACGCTATCTGAGAGACCTATAACCTCAACAGAATATACCTATGTCCAAAATCTACAGTAACATTGCCGAGACAATTGGAAATACGCCGCTCGTCCGCTTGAACCGCACTGCGCAGAAGTATGGTGCTTTGGCGGAAGTGCTGCTGAAACTCGAGTTCTTTAACCCGCTCTCCAGCGTGAAAGACCGCATCGGCGTGGCGATGATCGAGGACGCCTTCAAGGCCGGTAAGATTAATCAGGACTCGGTGCTGATCGAGCCGACGAGCGGTAACACGGGCATCGCCCTCGCTTTCGCCGCTGCTGCGCGTGGCTTGAAACTCATCCTCACCATGCCGGAGACGATGAGTCTCGAACGTCGCAAACTCTTGAAAGTCCTCGGCGCGAAAGTCGTGCTGACCGAAGGTGCGAAAGGCATGAAGGGCGCGATCGCGAAGGCGGAAGAGCTCAACAAGCTCATCCCGAACAGCGTGATCCTGCAGCAGTTCTCGAATCCCTCAAATCCGGCGATTCATCGCCGCACGACGGCGGAAGAGATTTGGCGTGATACGGATGGCAAAGTGGATTTCGTGGTCGCCGGTGTAGGCACAGGCGGCACTATCACAGGCATCGCGGAAGTGTTGAAACCACGCAAGGCATCCTTCAAAGCAATCGCCGTCGAACCTGCCAAATCGCCCGTCATCTCCGGTGGCTTGCCCGGACCGCACAAGCTGCAAGGCATCGGTGCCGGTTTCATACCGGACAATCTCAACACGAAGATCATCGATGAGACGATCCAAGTGCTGGAGGAAGATTCCGGTCCTGTCTCCAAGGAAGTGAACAAACTGGACGGCATACCCGTGGGTATTTCCAGCGGCGCGATCATCTGGGCCGCGCTGCAAGTGGCGCGGCGTCCGGAGAATCAGGGCAAACAGATCGTCGCCATCATTCCGTCCTCGGCAGAACGTTATCTCTCCTCGTGGTTGTTCGCCGACATCACGACCGAGTCGGACACCATCGATATCGAAGCCCTGGCCAAAGCATAAGGCCAGCGTTGAACCTAATTTGAATTCGACAAGCGGATCAATGATCAGAGCACCCGGTTTAGAGCCAGACACACATCATCAACCGTTATCGATATTAAGCAACGGCTGTCTATCGGACATTCCCGCAAAAAGCAGGGCGCGCAGGGAACGTTTCCTTTCAAGATAGTCACCTCATTGCCCGTAGGCAGCCCCGGCATGGTTAATTCTGGTGAAGTACTCCCAAAAATCGCGAAAACGTGCGTCCCCGAGGCTGCCGCCACATGCATGGGTCCGGTGTCATTCGTAAGCACTGCACGACAGGCACCTAACAGAACCGTGAGTTCACGTAGATTAGTTCTCCCCGCCAAATTGACGACTTGCGGACCGTTTTCACCTGTCTCAGAGCATATCCCCGCCTCTAACTTCCCGGCTAATATTTTATCGCCCTTGCCGCCGAATACTAACCACACTACCTGTCGCGATTCACTGACTTGTCGGGCCACATGAATGAAGTTCTCCACCGGCCAACGCTTGGCTGGTCCGTACTCCGCTCCCACATTTAACCCCAACAGTAATTTGCCGTTCGTTGAAATACCAAACTTCTGCAAAACCGCCACCCGCTCCGCTGCACTCACCTCTATCTTGGGTGCCAACAATTCCGTCTTTGCCCCCAGCGCTCCCACCAGATGCAGATAGTGATGCATCTGATGATCCTTAAAAGTAGGTTTCGGTGCTGTATCCGGTTTTCCGGCAATCAATCCTTTGATCTCCTCTACGCTCCGCTTCCGCATTGGCACCATGCCAGGGATTCGCTCCACCACCCGGTTCAGAAAAATGGATCGTGCCCGACCACCGTATCCCGTCCGATTCCCCACCCTGCCCAACCACAACTCCAAAGCCGAGCGTGTGGAATTCGGCAGAATCAATCCCATATCAAAATTCCCCGCCCGCAATTTCTTTCCAACGCTCCAAAGTGAATCTTCCCCGCTAAATGTGATGACTTCGTTCAACCACGATTGATTCTCCCACAATCCTGCGAGCTTGTCCGGCGTCAGCAATGTGATGTGCGCCTGCGGAAATCTCTCGCGCAAACGGAACATCGCCGGCGTCGTCATTACCGCGTCACCCAGCCAGTTCACTCCACGCACCAATATCCGTTTCGGCTCCACGCTCATGGCTCCGCCTCCAAGTCCGTGATGGGAATGGTCGTGCGCGCGGCTGAAGCGATCTTCGTCGCCTCACCGCCGCGAAACTTCTGCGCCTTCCAGCGATTATGCACCCAGAACCAGTTCGCCGGATCACGCGTGATGGCTTCTTCCAGCGCCAGATTGATCTCGCGCGTAATATCCTCCACTGGCCTCGGCTCACCACGGAACGTCGTGGGAATCTCGCTGCCCACCTCGATGCGCCACTGCGCCAAGCCCACGCGATAGCAGATGCCCGTGTGCAAGTGGCATTGATAACGCAGCGCCAATACCGCCGGTGCCGCGCTCACTGAGCAATCGCGACCAAAGAACGGCAGCCGCAAACCGCGATCTCCCGCATGCTGATCGGAAAGCAACCCAAGGATCATGCCCGAACGCGCCATCGCATCTTTCAACAGCTTCGCATCCGTGCGGCGCTCGAAGAAGAAGCAGCCCGATTTCTCGCGCATGCTTTGCATCAGCTTGTTCAGCGATGCCTGGCGCAAACCGCGATACGTCGTCGCGCATTGATACGCCGGCACGAGTTGGCCGAAGCGCGCATACAACTCGAAGTTTCCAAAGTGACCGATAGCTACTACTCGATTCGGCGGAGGTGTCGGGGAACCCGGAGGAAACAACTTCTCAGCACCGATGAATTCGCAATGCGGCTGCAACTCCTCAAATGTCATCGCGGCCGTCTTGATGCCGCACGCGTAGTTCTCGCCCAATCTACGAAAATTTTCTTTCGCAATCTCACGGATCTGCTCGCGGCTCATCGAATCACCGAAGCAATGCGTCAGGTTTTCCGTGGCCACCTTGCGATGCCGTTTATCCAGCCAGTAGGCTAGACCGCCACCCGCGCGCCCCAGCCGCGCCACGCCGCGCAGAGGCAGCGCTTGCAGCGACTTCATGAACACCCACGCGATGATGTAGAGCAGTTTATCCATGCCTGCCTTACCGGAAACAGATCTGCCGCACGCAATCCTGGAAGTCTTTCGCACCGCTCAGGATCTTGATCTCCACGCGCATAAAATAGATGGGTAAATCGCGCCGATCAATCTTCGGGAAACGCACCGCATCTTTCTGCGTAGTCACAATCATTTCCGCCTGCCGTTTCTTGCTGCGATTGATCGCGTTCAAAACTTCCTGCTGCGTGAAACGATGGTGATCCGCGAAACTTTTCGTGTAAACCAGGTCCGCACCGAGCTTCGTCAGACCATGCTCAAAACTCTCCGGCTGCGCGATGGCACTGAACGAGGCCACGCGACGCCCTTTCAGGAAATCCAGCCCATGCCGTTCACCGGTGAACACATCCTCAAAGTAGAGCGGATGATGCACGCACTCAATGATGCCAGCCGTGGGATTGTATTTCGCGATGCGCTTGCGTAACTCCGCTGTGTTGCCATCGCTCTTCGTCAGGAAAATGACACTCGCTCGGGCGAGATGCGGTGGCGGCTCGCGCAGTGTACCACGCGGCAACATGTGTTCATTGCCAAAAGGCTGCTGACAATCGATCAGCACGATATCCTTCCGCCGGCCACGCAATTTCCAATACTGAAAACCGTCATCGAGCAGCAAGATATCGCAGCCGAATTTCTGGATGGCGTAACGGCCGCTCTTCACGCGGTCCTTATCCACCAGCACCACCACGTCCTTGAGATTGGACGCGAGCATGTATGGCTCATCCCCCGCTGTCTCGGAATCGAGCAGCAGAGATTTGCCATCCGACACCACACGCGGCGGCGACGCCTCTTCCCGGAATAAAATCTTGTTGATCAAGCGGCGGCGCAAGGGAGGCGGCTTGGAGCGATAACCGCGTGAAAGGATAGCCACCTTACGCCCTTGATCCTGCAATTCACGCGCGAATTTCTCCACCACCGGCGTCTTACCCGTGCCACCCGCCGTGATGTTACCCACAGCGATCACCTGGATGCCGAGCGTGGAATCGCGCAAAATACGGACATCGTAGAGGAACTTGCGCGCCTTCACGATCGCCTCGAAAACCTTGGACAATCCGTACAAAGCAGAACGCACCACAGCGGCGCGTTTGCCCTTGCGGCGGTCAAAAATCACTTCGAGAACGAACTGCTCCGTCTCTTCGACCCAGTTGCGGATCGTTTCCGGCATCTGTGCGGGGGATTGTGCGGTGCAACGTCTCCAACGGCAAGCGAACTCCCAAGAAGACTATACCCATACCTCAATCATCCTCGCCCTCGTTTTCGTCGTCCTATGTTCAAGCAAGACGCTTCAGCATCGAACTGGAAAGAACGTGCGGCCTTCTGCATTACAATTAAAACTTCAACTCCCAATACCCCACATCGATCCACTGCCCGAACTTCCAGCCCACCTCTTCCAAGTGCGCGACCTTTTTGAAACCCAGCTTCTCATGCAGCGCCACGCTCTTCTCATTCGGCAACGCGATCCCGCCCAGCGCCACATGCATGTTTAGCTTCTTCAACCGCCCGATCAATTCACCATAAAGCGCACTCCCGACGCCTTTGCCGTGGCCGCCGTTCGCCACATACACCGCCAGCTCCACCGTGTGCCGATAAGCGGCACGCTCATGAAACCTCCGCGCATACGCATACCCCAACACCTGTCCATCCGTCTCGAAGATCAACCACGGATACACCGCCGTCACATCCGCAAACCGTTTGCGCATCGCCTCCGCAGAAACCGCCTCCTCCTCAAACGTCACCGTCGTGCTGAGCACATAATGATTGTAGATGGCACAAACCTTCTCCGCATCCTGCGCTGTGACTTCACGTATCATATCATTCGCTCCGTGCAACGGCCATTTCATCATTGGTCATTCACTCCATCCTGCACTATACTTTCCCGCGATGAAAACCGTAGCCATCCTCGGTGCCTCCAGCGACCGCAAAAAATTCGGCAACAAAGCCGTGCGCGCCTTCGTGCTCAAGAGCCACCGCGTTTACCCCGTGAACCCCAAGGAGAGCACCGTTGAAGGCTTGGCCACCTTCCCCAGCATCCTCGATCTCCCCGTGCGCCCCCAGATGGTCACCGTCTATCTGCCCCCACCCGTCGTCCTGAAAGTCCTGCCCGACATCGCGAAAAAAGGCTGCGATGAACTCTGGCTCAACCCTGGCACCGAATCCGATGAAGTCCTCGCCGAAGCCGAACGCCTCGGCCTGAACGTCATCCAAGCCTGCAGCATCGTTGCCATCGGCGTTTCTCCTTCGACCCTCTGATCTACTCGCCGAGCAAGTGGACGATGATCCTCCTCCGATGCGCATGCGTCCGGTGTTCCCACAAGTAAATCCCTTGCCACGTCCCAAGCACCATTGAGCCACCCTTGATCGGCACGCTCAGGTTCACCGCCGTGAGCGCCGTCCGCACATGCGCCGGCATATCATCCAGCCCTTCGCATGTATGACGAAACAGCGCATCGCCATCCGGGCAGATACGCGTGAAGAACCTTTCCAAATCCCTCCGCACCTCCGGATCCGCATTCTCCTGTATCAACAGGGAAGCCGACGTGTGCTGCACGTGCAAGGTGGCGAGGCCCGTCTTTATTTTCGCCCCGGCCACCAACCGATCCACCTCCGCCGTGAAGTCATAGAAGCCACGTCCCTTCGTAGGAATCGTCACTTCATGAACTTCCTGGCGTAACATACTTTACTTGCCCATCAGCGCTTCCAGCTTCTCATTCGCCGGATGACCGTAACCGCGCGCCTTCTGGTAATGCCAGCGCGCCAGTTCCGTCATCGGCGGAGTCTGCGTCGCATAGACCACCGCGAGATTGTGATGCGCATTCGCATTGCCCGGCTCCAGCTGGATCGCCTTGCGCAAGGCCGCTTCCGCCGCACCGCGCTGACCTTTTTGGCTCAGCGTCATACCCAGGAAGCTCTGCGTTTCCGCATTGTTCGGATCAAGCTGCGCCGAACGGCTCAGGCTCTCCAACGCCGCATCATACTTGTCCTGGCGGAATGCGATGATGCCCTTCAGCTTCAACGCATACGCGTCGTCCTTCTTCAGGCTCAGCGCCTTGTCCAGATTCTTCTCCGCGTCCGACAGTTTGTTCTGCTCCATCTGCACCGCTGCGAGCTGACCGAGCGCGAACACATGGCTGCCGTTCGACTTCAGCACCTCCTGATACTTTTCTGCTGCCACGTCATAACGTTTCTCCGCCGCTGCGCGCTCGCCTTCCGCCATCAACTTGCGCGCTTCCGCGGACAATTGATCCGGTGCTGCCACCGTGCTCGAGACCGTCGCCGACGGCTTGCTGTCCACCGCCGCCACCAACGTCCCCGTAGAGACCATCGGGGCCTTGAAGAGCGCCAGCTCTTCCTTCGTGTAAGGAACCTTCGTCGCCTTCAACACTTCGAGTTGCGCCTTCAAGTTCGCCAGCTCATCCGCCGCCTTGTCCGTGTCACGGCGATTCGAACGGCTGCTTGCCTCCTTCAATTTCTTCTCCAGGCTGTCGCGTTCTTTTTCCAGATCGCGCACCTTGTTCTCCAGCTTCGCCACTTCCTTCGTGTTCGCGACCGGTGCCGCCGTCGCAGACGCTCCCATCTTCGGATCCGTCAGGAGCGCTTCCAGCTTCGCATTCTCCTTGCGCAGCTTCTCCGCATCACGCATCTCGCTTTGCGCCGCCGACCGCGCCCTGCTCGCTTCCGTCTGCGCCTGCTCCACCGCCTTCTGCTGCTCTGCCAAACGCTTCTGCGTCTCCGAAAGCTCCTTCTTCAAGCCCTCATCCGCATTGGACATCTTCGCCATGTTCGCCGCGCGCTTCTGTTCATCCTTGAGCTGCGCAGCCAGAGTTTCGGTCTGCGCCTTCAACTGTGTCGCCTCCAATGCCAGCGCCCGGTTCTCCGTCTCCAGCTTCGCCACATCACCCATCTTCTTATTGGCGGACTTCAAGGATTCCGCTTCGGCCTTCGCTGTCGCGAGCTGACTTTCCAAAGCCTTGTTCGACGATTCTAATTTCGCCGCATTCCCCGCCAGCTTGTTCGCATCGGAAAGCTGCTTCTTCAACGTCGAAACTTCTTCCTTCAACTGCGGCAGCTCCTTGCTCTCGCGCATCGAGCCGATTTTCTTCTCCAGGCTCGCGTTCTCATCCGTCAGCTTCGCCATCGCCCTCTTCTGGCTGGCCAATTCCTTGTTGGCGTCGGCCAATTGTGATTTCGTTTCTGAAATCTCCTTCGCATCCACCATCTTGGCAGATTTCACCTGCTCTTGCTGCAAGCTCGCCTTCAACACATCGCGCTCCTTCTGCACTTCCAGCAATGTTCCTTCCACCTTGGCCAGTTCCTTCGGGTCCAATGCGGCGGGTTTCGCCGCCAGCGCATCCTTGAGCTGCTTCTGCAGCATGATCTTCTCCGTCTGCAGACTGATCAACTGATCGTGCAAGCGAGTGATCTCGGAGTCCGAGAAACTCGGCTGCGGCACTGGCGCTGGCACATTCTCCTTGGCCGGCCCGCTCTTCATCGCTGGCGTAGAGACAGCCGGTTTAGGCGTCGGCTTCACGTTCGGATACTTCGCCGCCAACGGCGCGATCTTCTGGTTCACATACTCCAGCCGGTATTGGATCACCGTGGCGTTGTAGTTCGGATATGCGGAACGCAGCTTCTGCAACCCCTCCTGCACATCGCGATACCGGATCAACGCCGCCGACTCCTCACCCTTCACCAACAACGCTTCGGCGTCCTGCAACATGCCGTAATAAGTCGCGTAAAGCTCATCTTGCGGATCGGCTTGTACCACGAGGGCAATAGCCAATAAAGCAGCGCCAACTGTCGGGAGAAGTCGTTTCATGGGCCGCATGGATATAGGGAAACGCCCCGTTTGGCAATCCGTTTGCCGCAAGAAAACGCGTTCCTTGCCACCATCCAAATTTTGCTCCATTCCCATCTCCTCACGCCCTCCTTCCAGCGTCATCACTGTCCCTTGCTCCGGATGCATAACTCATCCTTCATGGTCCCTAATCTAAAACAGTCAGTAGGACATTGGCTGTCCATGTCCCTTTTTTTGAAAAACATTTCAAAGCAGCATAACCCGCTGCTAATCAGAACTTTAAAGCCAAAACATCCACCTGATATCGATTTGAGGTCAAAAATTTCGCCTTTCTACTCCCCTTTCGCATATTTCGCGTCTTTCGCGGTTAACCCTCCCCTGATAAAACCCTCTTAAATCACCCTCCTTATTCACCTCTCAACCGGCTTCGTCTCCGTGAGGCGCCCTTTATATCATCCCCTCTCAATCAGGCTTACCCGAGAAGGAATTTCGTGCAGAATCAGGTAAACACCCCATATCAACCAGTCCATTAGGCACTTTGCGCAAAATCAAAACCCGATTATCTTTAGTCAAAACCTAGACAAGCGGAGATGGGATATGACAGGCGAAGGTTTCAGTGAAAAATTAAACGCTTTAAGAACATTGGTCGACGAGGGTTGCGGAGCCAACATGGACCTGTGCCAACAACACTACACGGCAGGCTCCAAAATCGTTGAAGAGCTTGAGCATTCTCAAAACCTTCCAGCACAAGCCCGGCAGATGCTGCCTCAGATCCGGCGCTCTTTGTCGGATTACTACAACATCCTTTTCAACCGCAGTTGGACCAAAAGATTCCTGCTGGACGACATCGCGAGATTGGAACTCCTCTGCCTCAATCCGCCCTCGGACGAGATTCAATTTCCCACTCAATCCTTTAACCCCTTCGACCGCTCCCGCGACGCCGCATAGACCATCAGGTTTCTCTTCAACACCACCGCGTTCCAGTTGGGTACTATTCTTATCTCCTCTGGACTCTCAATTCCCCCCTTTCGCGTATTAAGCGTGTTTCGCGGTTATCTTACTAATCCAAACAAGAAAATCAGAATGCAGCCGTTTCCCAATTCATGCTAATTGAGGAAATAAATATCATCCTTCCAGCGTAACTCTCGTAAATCGTACTTCTAAAATCGTAAATCCCCTTTAGCCTTCTACTGCTATGAACCCTTTCGTCAATCTCCACCAGCGCGGCACCGATCTCCCGCCCGGCTGCAAGGACTTGATTGACGTCATAAAACCGAAAGTGCCTCGCATGGAGACCGAACGATTGCGCGGCCCCGATGTAGAATATTTAAAAGCCCCATTCCATCGTTTTTACTCTACAGGAGACGATCGTGTCATCTCCATCCTGATCTACGGCTCCCATTGTTTCCTTTCTTTGAACTGCATTCCTGCACCAGCGACTCTCGGCTTCGGCCTTCTCCCCCAATACGTTGCCTTCAACGACACTGTCCGCGATTTTTTTCAAGCCAAGGGCATCCCAGCTCTTTCAGAAAAATTAGGAACACGACCACCCGGCGAGATCATCCTCGTCCGCTACCCTTTGCCTCCCACCGCCTTTGAAGCCTCAGAATTGATCTCGCAACTGCTCACTCAGGTATATCAAGAAACCGGCCCCATCCAACTGATGCTTCTTCCATTTCCAAAACGACCCGCCCAAGTCCCGCCTGCGCCTTCCACCTCTGAAGACTGAACACCAAAAATCTTGAAACTCTTCCCTTCCCCATCGCTACCTTAGCGCCCTTTTGTTTAAAAATCCGGTTTTTCTTCATTTACCCACCGGTGCAACCGTGTTCGATGTTCGATGTTCGATGTTCGATGTTCGATGTTCGATGTTCGATGTTCGATGTTCGATGTTCGATGTTCGATGTTCGATGTTCGATGTTCGATGTTCGATGTTCGATGTTCGATGTTAGATGTTCGATGTTCGATGTTCGATGTTCGATGTTCGATGTTCGATGTTCGATGCCCCCTCTGCGCTTTCTGCGCCTATCCATCCGTGTTTCTTCTGTGTTCCATCTGTGGCTAAAACTTCCCCCTCCGTGACTCCACGGCAAAATCTCGCCCCTAAAAAACTCCCTCTTGGCCAGCTCCTACCTTCGTGCTAATGTTTCGTCCGAGCCCTTGGAGCAAATCCCTATCACAACCGTCTAATAGACACACTATGGAAAATCAAAACCGTCGTACCGCCCTGAAAACCGTGGCCCTCGCCGCTGGCGCTCTCCTCTCCACCGAAGCGCTCGCCATCGAAGCCAAACCCAATTATCCTCGTTCCACTCCTGGCCGTTGGCTCTTTTCCGGTAAACCTTGCGCCATCTTCCAGCAAGGCCCCATCCTGCTCATCGTCAACGAAACCGGGACACTCGCGACCGGCCAATTCACCAACCAGGACACCTTCAAGATCATCAAAGGCGATGGCTGGGGCATCGGCATGACCGGCCAGCTCATCGAAAAAGGTAAACGCATCAAATGGTCCGATGGTGCTTATTGGATCCAGGCCTGATTCAGCAAGTGTCCCGAGCGAAACATTACTTGAGGCCATTCGTATCACTCCCATCAAAAGGAAACTCTATCCATGAAAATCCCGCTCCTGCTCGTCACTTGCTTGTTCCTTGCCGGCTGCTGCCGCGAGGAACCAAAGGTGACCAATCAAGCACTTCTCAGCGAACTGCAAACTATCAAGAGTGAATTGGCAAAAGCACCACCCGCTCCCACCAAGCTGCGTTGGGCCACCGCGGATCATTACAAGATTTTCTCTGCCCTCACCCAAGCCAGCCGGGATCACCTCGCCCGCACCGCTCAAACCGATCAGCTCTCCCCGGCCATCGAGGCCCAGATCAGAGAATATGAATCTCTACGCATGCAATTGGTAGTAGCACAGGCAAATGCCAGCACACGCTCTATCCCCGTTCGCCCCATCCGCATTTCAACCGGCTCAACTGGCCTACCGGAAAGAGAAAGCAACCCTGATCCGGAATTGCAAGCGCTCTCCAAACGCGTCGAAGAAGCCAAAGCCCCCATCAAAGAGCTCATCGAAAAACGCGACCGCCTAGCTCAGGAATTCCGCGAGAAGCACTCCGTCGAACGCCTCACCGAAGAATACGCCAAAGGCCGTTATGATCTGATTGTTGGCACCCGTGAAAAGCCCATGTACCAAGCGGGCACCGAAGTCACCGACATCACCGAAGCCGTCATCGCCCTGCTCAAAGAAAAGACCAAATAAACTGCCCTCCCTCAATAGACACAACCTTCTCGATCAGGAAGCGGTTTGCGTACCCGTATTCCGTTCCCTGATATTTATCGAGACACGGTCAAATCCATTCCCTTTGAATTTCAAATCTTCAAATTTAAAATCCCCGGCTATCGTCTTTTTCCATCCGTGTGATCCGTGTTCCATCTGTGGCTAAAATCCCCTTCTCCCCTCAGCGCCCTCCGTGTCTCCGTGGTTAATTCTCCCCTAACCACTTGAAATCCATCTAAGACTTGCGGCTTAATCACGCTCAACACACATGAGCCAGAGACTTACCACCCGCATCGCCGCCTTGTTGGGCGTGGGATTCCTTTCCGCCACCACCTTCGCCGCCAGCCCGGCGAACACCGATTGGTCCACCTACCTCGGCAGCAAGGAGCGCAATCTCTACTCCTCGCTGAACCAGATCAACCGCTCCAACGTCACGCAACTCAAAGTCGCGTGGACCTACGAGACCGGTGATAAAGGCGAGTATCAGGCGAACAACCTCATCGTGAACGGCGTCCTCTTCACGCCCTCACCCACGCGCAAAGTCATCGCCCTCGACGCCGCCACCGGCAAGGAACTCTGGAAGTGGGACCCCTCGAAAGAACGCTCCGGCGCTGGTCGTGGACGTCAACGCGGCCTTGTCTATTGGCAAAATGAAAAAGGCGAAGAACAACGCCTCTTCACCGCCGTCGGCAATTACCTCTTCGCGCTCAATCCCAAAGACGGCACGCTCATCCGCAGCTTCGGTGAAAACGGCTCACTTCACCTCGGCACCGGCCTCGACACCGCGAACACCCCGAACGTCGGCCTGAACACCCCCGGCGTCATCTACAAGGACTTGATGATCCTCGGCGGTGTGGGCGGCCCCGGAGCCGTGCGCGCCTTCGATGTCCGCACCGGCGAACGCCGCTGGATCTTCCACCTCATCCCGCGCCCCGGCGAAGTCGGCTACGACACCTGGCCCAAGGAAGCCTACAAGTCCGCCACCGGCGTCATGCCCTGGCCCGGCCAGTCCCTCGATGAAAAACGCGGCATCGTTTACATCGCCACGAAAACCGCTGAACCCGATTTCTACGGCGGCGAGCGCCACGGCATGAATCTCTTCGCGAACTGCATCGTCGCGCTCGATGCCGCGACAGGCAAACGCCTCTGGCACTTCCAGATCGTTCATCACGATCTCCTAGATAAAGACCTCCCCTGCCCGCCCGTTCTCCTCACCGTCACGCACAAAGGCAAGAAAGTGGACGCCGTCGCGCAAGGCACCAAGCACGGCTACGTCTTCGTCTTCGACCGCGTCACCGGTGAACCCCTCTGGCCCATCGAAGAACGCCCCGTTCCCAAATCCGATTTGCGCGGCGAACAAGCCTGGCCCACGCAACCATTCCCCACGAAGCCCGCGCCCTTGATGCGCCAATACTACACCGAGGCCGAAGTCTCCAATATCTCGCCCGAAGCGCAGATCGCCACGCTCGATCGCATCAAAGCCTCGCCGAACTTCGGTCCCTTCCCCGCCCCCAGCCTGAATGAAACCGTCATGTTCCCCGGCTTCGATGGCGGCATGGAATGGGGCGGCGGTGCCGCTGATCCGAACGGCATCTACTACGTGAACATCAACGAGATCCCCTGGCTCGTGCAGATGGTCGAGACGCGTCGCGCCGATGGCAAACCGCTCGTCGCCGGTGAACGCGATTACATGGTGTATTGCGGCCCCTGCCACGGCCTCGATCGCAAAGGCAATCTCGCAGGCGGCTTCCCCTCGCTCATTGACGTCGAGAAACGCAAGACCCGCTTGGAGATCGAGACCATCACCCGCCAAGGCGGCGGCCGCATGCCCGCCTTCGACATGATCCCTGAAGGCTCCCGCACCGCCATCCTCGATTACGTCCGCAACGAAAACACCCTCAGCACCGGCGGTCGCCCCGATGAAGCGAACAACAACGCTGCGGCTTCCACCAAGAATCCGCCCTCATACGCCTTCGCCGGTTTCCGCCGCTATCAGGATAAAGAAGGCTACCCCGCCATCAAACCGCCGTGGGGCACACTCAACGCCGTGGACCTGAACACCGGCGAGATCAAATGGAAAGTCCCCCTGGGCGAATACGAAAAACTCACCGCGCGAGGCATCCCGCCCACCGGCACTGAGAACTACGGCGGCCCCGTCGTCACTGCCGGCGGCCTCATCTTCATCGCCGCCACTGCCGATGAAACCATCCGCGCCTTTGACAAAGACACCGGCAAAATCCTCTGGCAAGCCAAGCTGCCCTTCGGCGGTAATGCGACACCGAGCGTCTACATGATCAACGGACGCCAATACGTCGTCATCAACGCCGGCGGCGGCAAATCCGGTCGCCCTAGTGGCGGCAGCATCGTCGCCTTCGCCCTGCCGGAAACTCCTAAGAAACCTTGATCCGTTGCCTGCGAATCCCTTCATCAAATATTTCAAGCAAACCGTTGAACAAGACGACGGCTTCTTCCCCCGTCGCAGCGCGTGGGGAAAGTCGGCGATTTATTATGAGACATCAGAAGAAGGTTTCGTAGGGCGACAGATCCAGCTCTTCGAATCCGGCACTGTTCTGGTTTACGATGAAACCCATAATATGGATGATTACGGCATGATGCAGATGGAACCAGTCGGCCGTTTCACTCCCAACACCACCATTATAACCAGCAAAGATTTCCACCTCGTCTGGCCCCGCCACGTCGACGCCATCAATCGACAGCAGGCTGGTTGACCCAAGCGCCTCCCCCTCGGTCCCGTAAATCGTAATTCCAAAATCGTAAATCTCTCTTCCCCATCCGTGTTGATCTGTGCCCATTTTACCCCGGCTTCTAGTCGGGGCTGCGGCTAAACCCTTTCCTTAAATCTTGGACTGGCCAACCGCCTCATTCACTGGCACCTTCCCGCCATGTTTCGCCGCGAGTTTTCTCCGCACGTTTCCAAGGCCTCCGTATTTCAACGTCTGAAAGCCTACGCGGGGCTCGGTGCCCTCTCTGGTTCCCTGTTAAGCACCACCGCCGCTGATGCCCCCAAGACCTTCGGCTTCGCTGGCAAAGAGATTTACCCCATCGATAGCCAGTTCAGCCTCCTCCGTTCTGCCGATATCGATGGCGATGGCCTCAACGACCTCATCGTCGTCAACAACTCGCGCTCCAAGATCAACATCCTCTTCAACCAGACCGGTAAACCGCCCGAGAAGCGCAAAGAAGTCATCGGTGCTAAAAAAGAGATCAATGAATTGCCCACCGACGCCCGCTTCAAGATCGACGCCATCGCCTCCGAGAAGCGCATCGCCAGCATCGCGGTAAAAGATTTGAACGGCGATAAAAAGCCGGACATCGCCTACTATGGCGAACCCAAAGAACTCGTCGTCATCCTCAACGACGGCAAGAACGGCTGGAGCACCCCCAAGCGCTGGCCCATCGATGACGGTCAGCTCACTCCCAACGGTCTTACCGAGGGCGACATCAACGGCGACAAACGCAATGATCTCATCCTCCTGTCCGAGAGCTTCCTTTACGTCCTGAAACAAAAAGAAGATGGCACGCTCGCCGAACCTGAAAAGATTCCCTTCACCGGCAATGTGAAAGCGCTGCAAGTATTGGACATCAACGGCGATGGTCGCGATGACCTTCTGCTCGTGAATTGGGATAACGCGAACCCTTTCCGCTTCCGTCTGCAAGACACCGAGGGCAATCTCGGACCTGAGACCCATTTCGAGCAGCCACCCATCCGCTCCTATTGGTCCGATGACCTCGATGGCGATGGCCGTACCGAGATCGTCACCATCGCACAAGCCTCCGGCCGCGCGCAGATCTATAACTTCACGCAAAAGAACGCCGAATCCACCCTCGGCCAACTCAAGCTCGGCCAGATGGAAGTCCTCCCGCTCACGCGCACCGACAAATCCCGTCGCGGCACACTCTGGCTGGATGTGAACAAGGACAAGCGCGATGATCTCATCGTCGCCGAGCCGAACAGCGGCCAGATCACCGTCTATCTCGCGCAGGCGAAAGGTGGCCTCGGCTCACCTCAAACCTTCCCTTCGCTCGCTGGCGTCACCGATCTCGCCGCTGCCGATTGGGATGACGATGGCCAGAAAGAAGTCTTCCTGCTCAGCAGCGATGAACGTCAGATCGGCGTCACCCGCTTCTCCGCGAAAGGCCGCCTTGCCTTTCCTGAAGTGCTGCCCATCAAGGGTCGCCCCCTCGCCTTCGCCGCCGGCGCCATTTTGAAAGGCGATAAGCAGCAACTCGCCGTCATCGTAGATGACGACGGCAAACGCAGTCTCCAGTTCCTCACACCGAAAGGCGCACCTGTCACGCACAAGCTCTCCGACAGCTTCAAGTCCAACCCCGCCGCCATGCATCTGCATGACGTGGATCAGGACGGGCTCACTGATCTGCTTGTGCTCATCCCCTACGAGAAGGTGAAAATCCTCCGTCAGCAGGCGGATGGTAAATTCGAAGAGATCGATGTCGCCCCTCCTGGCGGCACTATGGAGCAACCTTGGATGGCCACGCTGGATGCCGATGCGGATGGCAAACCCGAACTCCTCCTCGCGCAAAAGAACTTCCTCCGCGCCGTTGTTCTCGAGCGTGAAGAAAACAAAAACGGCGAAAGCAGCAAAGACACTCTCTGGCGCTTGAAGGTGAAAGAGCAAATCAACGGCTCCGCCGCGAACTCCCGCATCACCGGTGCCGCCGCAGTTCCTTCAGGCAAAGGCAAAGCCGCCACACTCTTCCTCCTGGATGCCGAACGCAAAGCGCTTACCGTCTGTGAGCGCAGCGAATCCGGCGTCTGGCAGGCAGTAAAAAATCTCTCCCTCGCCGTTACTGACTTCAACACGCTGTTGCCCATGGCCATGAACGCCACTTCCGCGAACACACTCTCCCTCATCGGCGCGAACAGCATCGGCTGGCTGAATCCCGCTGGCCAGGTCTGGGAACTCACCGAACTGGACAGCTACGAATCTCCTATCAAAGACGCCTACCTCATGGACGTCGTCTCCGGTGATCTGAATAACGACAAGGTGAAAGACCTCGTGTTCCTTGAGACCGGCAAGAACTACATCGACATCGTCACCTATGAGAAGCCGCACCACCTCTCGCCCGCCAATCGCTGGCAGGTTTTCGAGGAACGCACCTTCCGTGGCCGTCGCGGCGGCCAGCCCGAACCGCGCGAAGCCGTGGTCATCGACCTCACCGGCGATGGCAAGAACGACCTCGCCATCATCGTCCATGACCGCATCATCGTTTACCCGCAGGAATAACTCGGCTCGTCACTCAGTCCACTTAAAAACAAAAAGGCCGCCCAGAAATGGACGGCCTTTTGTTTTGCATGAGTAGAGTCAAACTTACTCGAGATCAAAGCGGTCCAGGTTCATCACCTTGGCCCACGCAGCAACGAAGTCCTTCACAAACTTCTTCTCCGCATCCGCACTGGCATAGACCTCTGCCACCGCGCGCAGACGTGAATCCGATCCGAAGACCAGGTCCACACGCGTGCCGCTCCATTTCGTCTTACCCGTGGCACGATCACGCCCATCGAACACTTCTGCATCTGATGACACCGGCTTCCACTCAGTGCCCATGTCGAGCAAGTTCACGAAGAAGTCATTCGTCAACGCTTCCGGACGCTTGGTGAAGACACCGTACGGCGTGTTTCCCACATTGGTCTTCAAGACTCGCAGGCCGCCGATGAGCACCGTCATTTCAGGGGCCGTCAATGTCAGCAACTGCGCCTTGTCGATCAGCAATGCTTCCGCCGGGACACGATATCTCTTCTTGAGATGATTCCGGAAACCATCCGCGACAGGTTCCATCACAGCGAAAGATTCCACATCCGTCTGCTCTTGCGAAGCATCCGCGCGCCCCGGCGTGAACGGCACCGTAACCGTGTGGCCCGCATTCTTCGCCGCCTGCTCCACACCAGCGCAGCCACCGACCACGATCAAGTCTGCCAGCGAGACTTTCTTGCCACCCGCTTGGAACGCGCTCTGGATGCCCTCCAAAGTCTTGATCACTTTCGCCAATTGAGCCGGTTGATTGACCGCCCAATCCTTCTGCGGCGCCAGACGGATGCGCGCACCATTCGCACCGCCACGCTTGTCCGAACCACGGAACGTCGACGCAGATGCCCAAGCCGTAGAAACCAGTTCGGAGACAGTCAGGCCCGATGCCAGAATCTTGCCCTTCAGCACTGCCGCATCCTGCTCATTGATCAACGGATGATTCACCGCCGGAATCGGATCCTGCCAGATGAGCTCTTCCTTCGGCACCTCTGGCCCAAGGTAACGTGCCCGCGGCCCCATATCACGATGAGTGAGCTTGAACCAAGCCCGTGCAAACGCGTCAGCGAACTGCGCAGGATTCTCCAGGAATCGGCGCGATATCTTCTCGTAAGCCGGATCAAAGCGCAGTGCGAGATCCGTCGTCAGCATGGAAGGCGCGATGCGTTTCCCTTCATCATGCGCATGAGGCACCTTGCCATTTCCCGCACCGTTCTTCGGCGTCCACTGATGCGCACCTGCCGGACTCTTCGTGAGTTCCCATTCGTAGCCGAACAAGTTTTCGAAGAAGTTGTTGCTCCACTTCGTCGGCGTCGTGGTCCACGTGACTTCCAAGCCGCTCGTGATCGTATCGCCGCCTTTGCCCGTACCGAAACTGTTGCTCCATCCGAAGCCCTGCTCACTAAGGCAAGCCGCTTCCGGCTCCTTGCCCACATGCGATGCCGGCGCGGCACCATGCGTCTTGCCAAACGTGTGACCACCCGCGATCAGCGCCACCGTCTCTTCATCATTCATCGCCATGCGACCGAACGTGTCGCGGATGTCACGCGCCGCTGCGATCGGATCAGGATTGCCATCCGGACCTTCCGGATTCACATAGATCAACCCCATCTGCACCGCCGCCAGCGGATTCTCCAGATTGCGGCTGTGGATCTTTCCGTCTGCATCATCCTCTGAGACAAGCACGCCGTGTTCTTTCTCCACACCTTCGGAACCATGCGCGTAACGGATATCACCGCCGAGCCATTTGACCTCGCGGCCCCAATACACATCCATATCCGGCTCCCAAGTATCAGCACGTCCGCCCGCGAAACCGAACGTCTTGAAGCCCATCGTCTCCAGCGCGACATTGCCCGTAAGTATCATCAAGTCCGCCCAGGAAATCTTGCGGCCATACTTCTGCTTGATCGGCCAGAGCAATCGACGCGCCTTGTCCAGGCTCACGTTATCCGGCCAGCTATTCAGCGGAGCAAAGCGTTGCTGACCACGACCACCGCCACCACGGCCATCACCGGTGCGATAAGTACCCGCACTGTGCCAGGCCATGCGGATGAACAGCGGACCGTAATGACCGAAGTCCGCCGGCCACCAATCCTGCGAATCCGTCATCAACGCTGCGATGTCCTTCTTCAATGCTGCATAATCAAGGCTCGCGAACTCTTTCGCATAATCAAACTCCTCCCCCATCGGGTCGGATTTGGAAGAATGCTGATTCAGCAAGTCCACTCTCAACTGGTTCGGCCACCAGTCGCGATTAGTCGTGCCGCCACCAGCGGTGGCATGTGTGAACGGGCATTTGGTTTCGGTTGATGACATGTGCTTGTTTTCCCTTCTATCGGTTAAAAATTAAAACCAGACAAAACCGGTGTTTGCGATATCCCTATCAAACCATCCCGGTCTCAATAGTTGAAATACTTGTTTCCTTATCCAACGATAGGAAACACCTATACACCTGCAAAACTAGGAACAGACCTCACGACGCCCAGCGGTTGAAGTCACTTCCCATAGTCGGCACCGGTGAGGCTCTTGAGCGTTGATTGTTGCCACTCCCGGAGCTGGGCTTGGAGTTTACGGGCGGTGTCCGGCCGCTCGTTAAACAGGTTCTGTTTTTCAGCCGGATCCGCTTTCAGGTCAAAGAGTTCCTGCCGCAGCACGTCATCCTTCCCTTCGTGAACCACCAGCTTGAAATTCCCATCGAGGATCGCGCGCGGTCCCCGATAATCCAGTTCTGTGATGGCCGGGTGCCGGTAGTTGGTAAAATCGCGGGTCGCTTTGCCACCCTGCAATTTGACCAGCGGAGTGGTTCCGGCCTGGAGCTTGGGATCAATATACGGCTCAGGCTTGCTGCCGGCGAATCGGGAGGTGTTGTATTCCCAGAAATATAAGGGACTGGATCGCACCTGGAGCTTGTCTGTCAAAACCGGACTGAGATCCACGCCATCCAGCGGTCGGGAGGGCAAGGGTTGGCCGGCGAGAGCACACAGCGTGGGCAAAAGATCGCTGGTGGACGCGCGGAAATCGGTGACCCGTGGTTTGGGGATGCGGGCGGGCCACTCGATGATTCCCGGCACCAGGATGCCGCCCTCGTACACCTGCCCTTTGACACCGCGATGGGGAAATCCCAAGGCAGCGTCCGCTGAGGTGCCATTATCCCCGCAGTAAAAGATCAACGTATTTTCCCTCAGGCCTTGCGCCGCCAGATGCTTGCGCAAGGTACCGATGGCCCGGTCCATCGCGGTGATCTCAGCATAACGTTCGCGCAAGACCTCGCCCTGTGGCCGTGTCACCGCCCCGCCAGTCTCGTTGGAGGTCAGCTTGACGGGCTTTTTGTATTTGCCGGGCAGATCATCATACAGGGCCAGATCGGCGGAGCCTCCACTGTAAGGTTCGTGTGGTGAACCAAACCAGACGACGGTCAGGAAAGGCTGCTTTGCCTGCGTTGCCGCATCGATAAAACGAATCGTCTCGTTGACCAGGACTTCCGAGCTTTCTCCTTTGAAGACTTCCGGCGCACCGCCGTTCCGTGAGAGGGACGGGTTCAGTTCGAAAAAATTGTCATGCGAAAGCCATTCGTGAAACCCCATCGCCCCGGGACTTACAGGCGACTCCTGCTTCACCGCTCCAACATGCCATTTACCAAAATGGCCGCAGCGATAGCCGGCATTCCGGAGAATCTGCGCTATGGTCACCTCTTGCGGACGGAAGGACCAGCCGGGGGCGAATGTGCCCATCCGGTTCGGATGCCGGCCGGTCAGGAAGCTGGCTCGGGTCGGGGAACAGCTCGGGTGCGCAGCATAGAACCGGTCAAAGCGGAGACCGGATCGTGCCATCTCATCGAGCACGGGTGTTTTTACATGCGGATGCCCGTTGTACCCGGTCTCCTCCCAACCATGATCATCACCCATCATAAGGATGATATTCGGGCGCTCCGGTTTGTCCGCGCCGAACAGGTTCAACGCCAGAACAGAAACGCACAGCACCAAGCAAAGGGATTTCATAGGGATATGAGCCACCACTGTCTCGCAATTTCCAAGGCAGTCAACGCTGCTGAGCAACCGCCTGAATATGCATAGGGGAAAGTGGAAAGAAATGGAGCGGGTGAAGGGAATCGAACCCTCGTTTCAGGCTTGGGAAGCCCACGTTCTACCATTGAACCACACCCGCTTCCGGCTGACGTCAGATTGGTTAGCAGCTTCGTTCACCGCTGGCAATGCCCGTTTTCCATTGTGAAGCGCTGGCCTCCCGCCTATACACAGCGCACTTATGCAACGTCTGCTCGCGCACGCCACCAATCTGTTTCCCGTTTGGGTGCTGGCCGGAGGCTTGCTCGCGCTGGTGCATCCGCCGCTCTTCACGTGGTTCGATAGCAATCTCATCGTGCTCGGCCTGGCGATCATCATGTTGGGCATGGGCGTGACGCTGACGTTCCAAGATTTCAAAGACGTGCTGAAGATGCCGCGTCCGATCGCCGTGGGATTCTTCGCACAATTCTCAATCATGCCCTTTCTCGGCTGGAGCGTGGCGAGAATGTTAGAGCTTCCGACGCCTTTTGCCGTAGGCTTGATCCTGGTCTCCTGCTGTCCGGGCGGAACGGCCTCGAACGTGGTGACGTTTCTCGCCCGTGCGAACGTCGCTTTGTCGGTGCTGATGACGATGTGCACCACGTTTGCCGCCGTTTTCATGACGCCATTGCTGACCAAATGGCTCGCCGGAACTTTGATCCATGTGGATGCTTGGGGCCTGTTCTTCAGCACGGTGCAAGTGGTCATCCTTCCGGTCGTCATCGGGCTGCTGGCGAATCATTATTCACCGAAACTGGTAAATTCGATCCAGCCTGTAGCCCCGCTCATCTCAGTAGTTACCATTGCATTGATCTGTGCGAGCATCATCGGCCAGAGCGCAACGGCGGTCAAAGACTCAGCAGGGAAACTGATTCTTGCAGTGTTTCTCTTGCATGCGCTGGGCTTTTTGCTCGGGTACCTTTTCGCCCGCATCTTGGGTTATGACAAACAAGTGTGCCGTACCGTTTCTATCGAAGTGGGCATGCAAAACTCCGGTCTCGGCGTTGTGCTTGCAAAGAAACATTTCCCCGCTGAACCGCTCACGGCCGTGCCTTGCGCCATTTCCAGTGTTTTCCATTCCGTCATCGGCAGTGTGCTGGCGGGCATCTGGCGCTGGCGCAACTGATTGAGCACGGCAAAGTTTTAGTCTATCAATTTCCCTGCAATGGACGTTTACGAACATAATCGCGAGGCATGGGATGCGCGCGTTCGAGAGAAGAAGCGCCACACTTCCGTGGCCACGGAAGAAGATTTCCGCAATCCCCTGCTCGCCCTGGATCGCATCGGTTGGTTGCCGCAACCCATCGCGGGCAAGCGTGTGCTCTGTCTCGGCAGTGGCGGCGGAAGACAAGGTCCGCTCTTCGCCGCTGTGGGTTCGATTGTGACGGTGGTGGACATCAGCCCGGCCATGCTGGAGCAAGACCATGCGGTGGCTAAGCAACGCGGGCTCAAGCTCGAAACGCTCGCAGCGTCCATGGATGATTTGTCACAGCTTGCATCAGCTACCTTCGATGTGGTGGTGCAACCTGTGAGCACATGTTACGTGCCAGACATTCGCAAGGTTTACCATGAAGTGGCGCGCGTAACGAAACCAGGTGGTATGTATATGAGCAAGCACAAGCAGCCGCTCAATTTGCAAGCGACGCTCAAGCCGACACCTTATGGTTACGTGGTGCAGGAGGAGTATTATCGCCAAGGACCGTTACCTGAGAGCGCGCCCAGTGTGCATCGTGAAGCCGGCACGATGGAGTTCGTGCATCGCTGGGGCGATCTGCTCGGCGGCCTGTGCAAGGCCGGCTTCATCATCGAAGAAGTGATGGAGCCGCGCTATACGGAGAAGGATGCCGCGCACGGCAGCTTCAGCCATCGCTCGGCGTTCATACCGCCTTACATCGAACTGAAAGCGCGTCGTCTGGAGACGAAAGCTGACAGTGGCCCCAAGATCTGGACACCGCAGATGGGCATCGATGCGTTGAAGAATTCCTGACTTAAAGCTCCTTGTCAGTTGACCCGCGGATCGCGGACAAACGGATTGGTGGGCTGATTGTATTGCTGCGGCTGGTTGGGCGGCTGCGGCACGACGATGACCGGCGGGGTCAGGACTTGCTGGATAAAGTACTCAGGATAAAATGGTCGCAAGGCCTCTTCCACTGCCGCATCGGCGGCACGCATCGAGGCTTCTGCCTTTAACCGCTCCGTTTCTGCCGCCTGAATCTTCAAGTCTTCCTCCAGTTTAGATTTGCGGCGCTCTTCTGTCAGTTTTGCATATTCCACCATCATCTTGGCGCGGATCTCTGCGTTCTTCTTCTCGACTTCCGCGCGGGCCGCGAGATTGGCGCGATACTTCTGCTCCGCGACTTGTGCCTGCCGGTCTATCTCCGATTGAGCAGCCACCGATGCTTCGCGGTTCAAGCCAAGGTGCAGGAGCACGCCAGGATGCAACTCATCCACATCATAAGCAACTGCCCGCCCCTCACTGGATTTGAAAACAAAACGACGGCCGAATTGCGTGCGAAATTCCGCATCTGTCGCCAGTATTTTTCCGCCAGGCCCCATCAACTTCGGGAATGTCAGTATCTTCTGCTCTTTTTTCCCGCTGGTGGCGGTGGTGACCGTTTTCGGCTCGGGGACCTCGGCTTTTAACGCGCTTAAGTCTGAATTCTTTTTCACCTCTGCCGCCAGCGCTTGAGCCTCGATCTGGCGCTTGGCTTCGTAGGCTTCCACCTTGAGCCTGGCCGACTCCAATTCGTTGGTCGCGGCGGCCAATTGCTCCTGCAGATGGGACGCACGTTCCGTCGCCTGCTTTTGCGCAGCCTCGGCCTGTGCTTGCTGCTGCTTCTGCATGGCCGTCTGATCGTGCAACAAGGCACGCTCCGTCATCCACGCCTGCTCCAATTTTTGCTGTCGATGGAGCAGGAAACCCATGCCTGCCACGAGCAATATCGCGATGATGATCGTTATTGTCTGTTTGCTGCCCATGAGATGCTTGGACGAGATTGAAAACTTACTCTTCAACCTGTCCCCATAGAGGTAAAGTCCCTTTGCCCGCGCCTGCTGTCAACCCCGGGAAAAACTAGGCCCTCTCCCAATGACCGTCATCATGATGAACGACGACTTGGACGCCGGATATGTAGAATCGGATGCAGAAGAGGAAGGCACTGGTGCGGTTCGGAAAGCTCATGGCTTCCGCTTCATCCGGCACCCATCTGCCCAAGTCACTGAGAAATTGGTTCGTGACTTCCTGACGGACAAGTATTTTCACGATTTCATTTTCCAGCTGATTCTCCGTATTCCAGAGAAGTGCCCCCGGCGCGGCGGGCGCCGCTACCGGGGGCTATCGCCAAGGAGACACACTTGATGAGACTAGCCTAAAGCATGCCAACCCCAGAAATGACAATCAATCTGATGTCTGAAAAATGGCCCTAGAACTTTTTTGATGCAACCGGGTAAAAAGACGCTTACTTGAAGCTCAGCAGCAGCGTACGGATGCTCAACAAGATGATCAGCACCCCCACTGTAATCATAAGTTTCTTGGCTGGAATATGTTTCACCACGTAAGCGGCCACAGGAGCCGCCGCCACACCACCGATGATCAATCCCAGAACTACCGGTCCATGTTTCAAACCCAAGAACGCCGTAAACGTGGCCGCTTGGGCAATGGTGACAAAGAACTCGGCTGTATTCACAGAACCGATGGCGGTTCTCGGCTCACGTCCGCCAGCCAATAGTGTAGAAGTCACAATAGGACCCCAGCCGCCGCCACCGATGGCATCCATAAACGCGCCAAAGAACCCCAGCGCTGACACATGATGATGCTTCTCTTCCTTATGTACCGGTCGTTTGAAAGCCTTCTTGATGATCACCGCGCCCATGATAAGGAGATAGATGGCGATGTAGGGCTTGATCTTGTCTCCGTCCAAGTTAGTCAGGATATAAGCCCCTAAGACACCGCCGATTACGCCGGGAAATACCAGCCGGTGAAAAAGCTTTTTATCGACGTTCCCCAGCTTGAGATGAGCCAAGCCGGAGACGCCCGTGGTGAAGACTTCAGCCGTCTTCACACTGGCAGCCGCGGCTGCGGGGGCGATTCCGACACTGAGCAGGAAAGTATTGCAACTGACGCCATAGGCCATGCCCAAGGCACCATCAATCATCTGCGCGATCAAACCGACCAGCGCGCATGTAAGAAACATCTGCACTCTGAGGATTTCCCAACAGCGGAGCGCAGAGAATACGGTTAATCAGACTCGAATCAATGGGTATTTTCGCCAGGCTGGGGAAAAATTAACCGCCCCGCCTGACCTGCTTTAAAGCCGGAGGATCAGCACCTTGCAGGCATGCAAAACACTGCAATCATTTACCTCTCCCCTGCGAATTGCAATCGCATCTCCGCTCCGTTCCGCAAAAAATAAACTGGGGCGCCCCGTTTACCGAGACGCCCCCTACACATTTTGTCCTGAAAAGCCTACTTCAACTCTTTGATCCGCACGTTCTTGAACTGAACAGTCATCGGCGGGCCCACGTGGATCTGAAGGGCAAGGATGCCTTCTTTGGCACGTTTATCTGCATCTTCATCCGTCACATCCACAGTTTGTTTGCCGTTGATGAAGTGCTGGAGGTGGTTGCCTTTGGCGATGACCACGTAGTCATTCCAGTCCTCGTTCTTGATGCCTGCCTGGATCTCATCGGATTTGCCGACTTCGCCAGTCACCTGCACATCGGCTTTCTTCACTTTCTTGCCTTTTTGATCCACTTCCACCTCCGGCTTCACCGTGGTCTTCTGCCCCCGCTGGGCGAGGATGCCTCGACCGCGTTCCTCGTAGAGGATGCCGCTGTAGGTCTTGCCGGCTTCGAAATCTGCCTGATAACCACCGACGATCGGACCGAAGTCACCTTGTGAGAGTTCCTTGCTGCGGTATTGGATGCCAGAGTTGCCCGCGACGATCTTGTAGGAGAGGCGCAGTTCGAAATCGCTCACGTTGCCGTTCGTATAGACGAGGAACGTGTTGTGTTTAAGCACGGATTTCTTCGCGTCAGCGGGATCGGCAGGCGTCTTGCCAGTGATGGCGCCGTCTTGCACGGACCAGAGTTCCGGGTTACCGCGCCAACCGGTCAGGTCTTTGCCGTTGAAGATGGGCTTGAAGCCTTTTTCCACATCCGCGGCGGAAAGTGAAAGCGCGGTTGCCGTGAGCGCAACAAAAGTGAGCAGAGATTTCATATATGGTTCGCTGCTCTTATAGACGGAATCGGGCGGCTGGCAATTCAGGAATAGACCTATCTATTCCCGCAGAAACTCCAAACCGTATTTCTCTCCAATCGCGATCACTTGCGGGATATTCTGCTGCTGCTCCTCCGCACTCATCGCGCCGACTTCTTCGAAGAAACCTTCAAAGCCTGCGGGCGTGATGGTCACGAGCATACGGTTATCACCGGGGCCGCTGGCTTCAAAGCGATGCGGCACGCCTTGGGGAAGATGCGCCACCATGCCAGGTGTGAGTTTATATTCCGTTCCGGCGCAGATGACTTTGAATTCGCCGCTGATGCAGTAGAACGTCTCGTTCTCGCGATGGTGGATGTGCATCGGCGGACCTTTGCCCGCCAGACCGCCTACGGAAACTTGGGAATACAGCCCCTTGGTGTCCTTACCGTGGACTTTCACCAAAACCTCATCGCCCAACACCAAGTAGCGGGTGCCACCTTCGGGCGGTTGAATGATCGCCTTGCTCATCGTGCGGCACACGATAGCGAAAGAGGAACGGGCTGAAAAGTTTTCTCGGGCAGAATCAATTACGGCGTTGCCCCTGACCTTGCGGGCCCCCGCGACGTTGCCCTTCTTCCAAAGCTTGCATGGCTTCACGACGAACGCGTGGATCGCTGTCATTATCCACCACGTAGCGGAGCCATTGCTGGACGGCGGGATCGTTGGCGTAGTTGCTCAAGGCATCCGCCGCGCGGGCACGCACTTGGGCATTCCCATCTTGCAAACCATAGACGAGCGGCACTTTTAGCGTTGGATCGGCAATGCCATCAAAAGCTCCGAATATCTGTGCGCGCAAATTCGGGTCTTGAGTGCTTTGCGCCGTGGCAGCGAACGAAGCGACGATCTGCTGCACTTCCGTGCGTGAACCGCGCAAGGCTTGCAAGGCGAGCAATCGTTCTTCCATGGAAGCGGTTGGATTCTGTGCCCGTGCTTGCAGACTGGCGATTCGTTCCGGAGTGGCATCGCCCCGCGTGAGACCTTGAATGATTTCCTGACGTGCGCGCGGGTCTGTCTCGGTTTGCAGCTTGGCCCACAGCATTTGTTCCACCGCGGGGTCGTTCACGAAGGATTGCAAGTTCTCGAAAGCCTGTTCACGGAGCGCATTGTTTGGATTATCTGCGAAAGCGAGCATCGGTTGTTTGATGACGCCGTTGGTGGCGTTCTCCAAGCCGCGAAGGATCTCGCGCTTCAGGTCATCCGTGGCAGCCACTTGGAGCCAGTTGACCGCAGATGTCGCAGCCGTATCAGACAAAGCACGTCCACGACGCAACAGACGTAAGGCATTCAAGCGTTCGGCATCGGGCAACGTGCCATCTGCAAGTTTGGCGGCGAGCTCCTCGATCTTGCGATCGGCGAGCGGGATCTGGCCGTGCTCCATCAGGTAATCCGTGGCGCGACGCAGTTCGACGATGGAATCCTCCGCATCTGCGACACGGAGGTTTAGATTGGAATCATCATAGGCAGCAGCAGTAGCTGCAGCGCTGTTGCTGCGGCGGGCGGCTTTACTCGCAGCGAGAGCAGATTCGCTTTGAGAGTGAGCCGTCAGCACCTTGGCTTCAAGTTGTTGGATGCGTGCCTCAAGCTGGCCAACCGTTTTGAAATGAGACGCTACGGCTAAGGCGGCGACGCCCGCAAAAAGCACGACTGCTAGAAATGCCAGTTTACGCATATGACGGTTTTGGTTCTTTAAAATCGTCCTGCAACGCGATGGGAACCAATAGTTATGCTACCGTGCTTCGGGCAAAGGTCAATGCATGGGAAAAGGTGCGCCTTAAGCCTTCATACCGTGGCCATTCTGAGCTCGGCAGCGGCGGGCGATGATCCAGACGACAATACCCGCCGCGAAAAAGAGGATCGGCAAGGTAGCCAAACTGCGTCGGAAGATTTCATCCTCATTTCCAGGCATGCTCATGCCGTGGATCTGGTAGATGCCCGCATACACAAGCAGCATGAAGCCGTAACCAAAATTGAAGATAAGCCCGCGAAAACTCAGCACTGTAGCGCGCTGCCGCGAATCCACCAACTGGTTCAGGTAGTGCGACATGAAGAAATTCATAAAGCCCATGCCGATGCGCATGAGGAGCGGGAACATAAGCCCAAAGTAAGGCAAGGCCACGCCCAGACCGATCAGGCCCAAGGCGTTCAATAGAGCTACGAGACTGAAGTTAAAACCTTGCGGGCGATTCTCCGCGAGCCAGCGCGACAAGATAGGCAGACCAAAACCCATGGCGGCAAACACCGCACCGATGATGCCGAAGGAAAATTCAGGCAGTTTAATCAGCCGGTAATATTCCGAACCTACCGTGAGATAAACGCGTGTGAAACTATCGTGCAACAAACCCACCACCAGCAGGCCGAGCACGGCTGGCGTACGCAGAATCCAGCCACCAGCCTGCCGCATGAGATCTATAGTGCCGCTGGCTTCGGCCGTATCCTGATGAGTGACCAGCTTTGCTTCCTTCAAACTCAAGCAGGCAAAGAAAATGACCGCCGCCGAAATGAGCGTGAGAATCACCGGCAGGCGCATGGTGAGGGATTTATCCACCTGCCAGTCCAAGCCCAGCATGCCACCGATGGATTGGATGAAGATGGGATCGAACACCGCTGCGCCGACGAGCATCGCCACGGTAAAGCCCAAGGCCTGCCAACGCATCATGGCTTCCAGAATGCGCGGCCATTCGTTTTGCATCCCTGCCTCCACCAAAGAATCATAGGCGAGCGCTTCATCCGCGCCGCTGGCCAAGGCCTCTGCTGCGCCACTAAGGATTCGATTCAAGAGGAATGCACCGAGCACCAGTGCATGATTACCAACGGGCACAAAAGCGATGATGGCCATTTCCAGAACCATCAATGCAGCGGCTAACTTGACCATCAAACTGCGGCCAAAACGATCCGCCAAAGCACCGGAAGGGACTTCCAAGCCCACGATCGCGGCTGCCCAAGCGACGTTCAGCAAGGCGAACTCGCCCATGGAAAGACCGTAATCCAGGAACATCACCGCGAAGACAGGATAATAGAAGCGCGCGTTGAAGAGCATCCGGAACAGCACAAAGAGCCGTACGTTCCGGGGGTACTTCGAGAGATTCATGCGCTGCGTTTCAGGGACGCAACGAAAGGTAGGAAAAAGGCATCGGCTTGGCCAGAGCAATCAAGGCTCAGACAAAGAACGGACCGGAGCTTGGGGATTTTCTTTTTGCTCACGAATGACGCGCTGCAAGCGCTGCTGGCAGAGCCAAGCTTCGATCTCATCGCCGGGGACCTCATCCGGCTGGCGATTGGAACGCACTCGGAATTTCCAGTCCGCCAAGTCATCAATGCGGTTCAGCCCATCAAGGATGCGAAGGACCTCAAAAGCGCAAAAGGTATCGCGGGCATCGCCGCGAATGGAAAGTTTCCGCTCACCTTGCATGGGTCTGCCAAAGAAAAACCCTTCGCCGCGATGCAGCCGAAGAACACCTTGGATGCAGGCCTCGCGGTCAATGCGATCCAAACCGCCCAACAATTCGAGCGCCGCCACGACATTATAAGTATCTGCCAGAACCGGTGAATTCACCGTCGCAAACAGACCTCGTGCCTGACGCCAGTTCGGCAACGGAGGGCGATCCGCATAAGCCGCAGCAGAGGTCACCTGCCAGGAAGCCAGTTGCCGGATGAGTTTCTCGCGCTCCAACAGATCAAGGCTGTTCACTTGACGCAAAAATCGCAACCGCGCCATCTGCCATGACTCCAAGATTTCTATCGTGTATTCAGCATCGTCAATGCGCACGAGCCTTTTCGAAAGCATCCATCTCGCGGATGCGTGCCGATCCTTATGGAGATATTCCGCCATTTGTTCCGGTGTCACTTGAAAGTCAGCGAGCGTGAACCATCCCGCTGCCAGTGCTGGCCCAAGCATTTGTGAATAGTTCAACCGGACCAGCTTTTCAGGCACAGCCACCTCCGCGCCAAACCCCTGAGATTGCAGCAAGTGGCTCTGCAATATCCTCAAGGTTTCCGGCTCGAAATCTTCTTTCGCCGGACGAACGAAAGAATGCAGTAAGGCAGACACTGCTCTATCGCCCAGCATATCTTTGTCAGATTTATGGCTGAATTCTCGCAAGGCAGAGCGGATTTCCATTTCACTACGAGCGACCGGCTTGAGGTTTTCAAACCAAAGCGGGCGACAATACAGAGCGAGCAAAAGTCCGGCAAACAAGGGCAAACAAATCCCCATGACTAGCCGTTGCCAACGAACGCCTTTGGAATGAACGGGAGGAACTAGGAACACCACTTCATCAGAAATCTCTCCCAGACTCCGTCGGGCCAAGACCAAATCACCCGCTCGGAAATCTCGCCAAGACTGCGCCACCGCCGCCTCGACTTGTTTTTCGAGAGTGGCGGTGGCGCATAACCCACCTGCCTCCATGGCGTGCAAAGCGGTCAAATCTTCCCGCCCTAAATGCGCCGACACCAAGCCGTCCCATTGCAAAACAACAGATGACAAACCCATTCTAAAAGGGATAAAGACTCGCATCATATTGCTCAAAAAAGAGCCCTTCACCGGAGGTAGAAACAACTGTAGCCCTTGCTTATTCCAGCGATAGTCATTAGCCAGCCATTTGCTCCCCAAGAAGCGGGCGAAGGATAGCAATCCGTCACTATTCAACGTCGTAACCAACTGTGCCTCAATTTTTCTCTTCGGCACCAAGAGATTTTGGACGGCGCGAAGGAACAGGTTGTAATCCATTCGAACCGGGCGTTCGCCCGAAAAGAGCGAGATAAAACTGGAAAAGATCACGGATAGAGATACAGCCGTCATCGGCAAAACATCCAAGGCTACCGCCACGAAAACGGCATAGATCACGCAAGTTCCCAAGACACTTACCACATAAAACCGGTTACGATTGATGGTCAACAAACGCAATCCAAGGGCGGTAGGGATTGATAATAGGAGCGTCAGAATGCAGAGAGTTTTTCGTAGCCCCCACGTGGCTGTCCCCAATTGTTGGAGCACTACAAACAAGGCCAGAAGCAGAGGGAATCCCCACAAGAAACTCCGGCTGAAATGGTCATGCAAACGAGTTCGAAAACCGTCCGGCTCGCGAAAGTTTTCCCGCTCCAGCTGGCGTGAACGCCACGCCAATAGCATGCCCGGCAACAGGCCGATCAATCCAAGGAACGGCGCCAGCAAAGATGGTAGCACCGATTTACTCACGGAGGAAAACACTTTGGCTCCCAGTCCCAGCCCCGCACCAGTCACCGCTGCTTGCGCTGAAGAAGCGGTTAATATCGAAAGCATGATGGCAGGCACCAAGGGCTTGGACGGTCGCAACTTGGTGAGTGATTCATCCAACGCGAGCTCAAGTTTCTCGCGTAACGCGCCTTTTGCCCGCAGCAGACGCACGCGAAATGCCGATTCTGAAATCCCCAGAGCTTTCGCCGCCTCTTCACCGCTTTTACCTTCCAGATAGAACAGGACCAGACACTCGCGATGCACCGGGGACAATTGGGTCAGGGTTTTTTGAAGGGTATCCGGATCGTAACTCTCATGAGAATCATCGGAGGTTTGAGCCACAGGCTGATCCAAGGCCCAGCGCTCGCGCTTTTCCAATTCACGACGATGCCGCAGGCCAACATTGATGGCGGTATTGCGGGCTATGGAGGCGATCCAGCCGGAAAATTTGGTTCCATCTGCCAGCAACCACAGACGGTGAAAGCCTTTGATGAAAGTTTCTTGTGTCGCCTCTTCGGCCAGCGCCACGTCTCCCAAACGGCTCCATGCCACACCGAAAACGCGCCTTTCATGGCGCTCCACCAGTTCACGGTAACGCTCCGCATCACCCGCACGCACTGCAGCTACAGCAGCGGCGTCCTGTCCCAGTTCATCCATCGTTTCGGTGCCCATACTTCACGAGCAAGACACCGAGGACGAGGATTTGTTACATAGAAAAATTAAGCGTAGCTGCTGCCGGTGATGTAGCTCTCCAGCTGGATGATGGTGGCGTCTTGGGCGGCTACGACCCATTTGATGAGATCGCCCAAGGAGACGACACCCACCACGTTGCCATCATGCATCACGGGCAGATGGCGCACGCGGCGTTCGCTCATGATACGAAGGGCATCCTCAATACTGAGATTCAACGGTGCCGTGATGACGGGCGAGGTCATGATCTCATCCACCAAGGTCTGACGGGATTGGCGGCCTTTCAGGATGACTTTGCGCGTGTAGTCGCGTTCTGAAAGCACGCCGAGCAATTCGCCCTCCCGCATGACCATCACGCTGCCGACATTATGATCGGCCATCATCTGGATGGCCTCGAAGACGGTCGCATGAGGAGAGATGCTCCAGAGCGCCTGGTTTTTCTGGCTAAGAAGGTGGTCGAGAGTCCCGTGAGTTTGCATGATGGATGTGTTGGTTGGGCGGAAGACCCAGCCGCAGGCGGCATGCCCTGAAACCCTTTACCACCACGCGGATAAATCTCCGGCGTTGGTTTTGGTTGATTATGTTAAAGATAGCTTTTTTCCGTGAGCCGCGCAAACGTGAAACGGATTTATTTTCCCTCGCAAAATGGCCCGGCAGAACGGGTGACATCACCCATTTTGCAAGTCGTCTGGCTGCGGCAACACTCGACACTGGCACATTGTCCCACTATGTTGCGGCGAACACCTGAGCATGTTTTCGACATGATGACGTTTGAAGTCATACGTCGCAGGCCGTCACGTTCGGGGTGTTGGGGATAATCATGGAACTCGTGCAAGTGACATATCAGGGGCCGCCAGTGGACGATCCCGAACTGTTCGAACTGCTGCCGCCGGAGCTGCGCGCCTTGCTGGAGCAGATCAATGGCTTCGTCCAATTCAGTGGCGGCTTGCACATCCGCGGGGCCAGCCGTGATCCTGAGTGGCACTCCCTGCGCCGTGTTTGGATGAGCGAGCACGCTTTCCACACATATTACCGTGCTATGGGAGCCACGGACATCCCCTTCGGCCAAGATTATCTCGGAAACCAGTTTCTTCTACGCAATGGCCTCGTGGCGATGATGGAAGCCGAACTGGGCCACATCACTGAACTCAACCTCACGTTGCCCGATTTCATCGAAGCCGTGCAGGCTGATCCCAACACGACCTTAAATCTCGAACCCCTCTGGGCCTTCCAGCAGGACAATGCCCCGCTCGAACCCGGAGAACTCCTCCATGCCGATCCGCCACTGTGCAGCGATCAGGCCATGACCGGTTACACCCTCACCCGCAAGCCCGCCGTCCAACACCTCGCCGACCTTCGTGCCTATTACACCAAGATCAAGGTCATGTCCGACACCGGGCGCATCAACGCGAAGAAGGGTGAGTAAACTTTCTACGCTCAGTTCCCTTTCAGAAAACCGATCAAGTCCGCCAGCTCCTGCTTCGTCATCGTCTTCTCCAGTTCCTGCGGCATGAGCGACAGGCTCGTGGATGCCATCTTCGCGATATTCGCCCTCAAAATCGTGTCCTCCTGGCCCAAGGCCCGCTTCAACGTCACGCTCGATGCCGTCTCCGATGCCAGCAATCCCGTGAGGCTTTCGCCATCTTTCGTCTCCACTTCGTAACTGATGTAGCCCGGATAAATCTCGAACTCGGGCACCAAGATGTGCAGGAGCAGCACTTCCGCCGTCTGGTTCTTCACACCCGTAAGATCCGGCCCCACATTCGCGCCATCGCTACCGAGCTTGTGACACGACGCACACGCTTTCTTGAACATCTCATGGCCGTTCTTAGCGTCCGACTTCAGCGCCAAGACCGATTTGTATTCCTCATACACCTTCATGCGATCTCCGCCGCCTCCGCCTTGGAACAGCACTTCCGCGCGCGTGCGGATCTTCTCATCCTTATGCTTCGTCAATTGCGTCCGTCGTGCAGGGGTCAGCGACCATACCTGCACATGTCCCGCCTCGACCGCATCCAGCAACGCCGGCAGGAAACGCACCTGTGACATCGCCGTGCTGATCACGGCCTCACGCACCGGCGGCGAATACGCGCGCCAACGTTCACGGCCCAGCAACGTCTCGCCCACCTTCACCTCGTTCATCACACCCAGCGAACGGATCGCCGCGATCTGCAATTCTTTCGCCTGCTTCGGATCAACCAGGCTCAGCAAAATATCTCCCGCCTGTGCGTAATCCGCCTGTGCCAGCAATCCGATGGCCGCGAGGCGCCGGGCATCACCTGCTTCCACATTCTGCACCGCCTTCAAGGCGCGTTCGAAAAGTGCCTTCACCACGCCAGTGGCTTCAGCGGAATACGCCGTTTCCATCGCCACCAAATTCAACACGGGCGAACTTTCCTTCCCCTTTACCTTGCCGCGCAAGCCCTCCGCCACGCCGCTCAGAAATGCCAGCGGCCAGTCCGGCTCCGTCTCTGCGTTCACCAGCGTCAGCAGGTAGATCATTTTCTCCGGCGGCTGGCTCGCTGCCAGTATCTGCCCCATCGACTGCATGAGCACGGGATTCACCGGCGTACCGCGATTCCCCTCCTCCACCAGGCCTTTGAACAATTCATCCGCCTGAGCACCGATGGATGTCAGCACAGCGGCACGTGTCCACTTGTCCTCGCCGTCACGCAACGCGATGCGCAACAGAGGTGCGATGCTCCGCGAATCCTTTCCTTCCCCGAGAGCCAGCGCACATTGGAACCGCACCCGCGCATCCCGGTCCTCCGCCGAGCGGCTGATCACCTCCACCAGGAATTGCGAATCCGTATAACTGCGTTCCGCGATGGCCAAACCCATCTCCCGGATGTCCGCCGAGGAATTCGCCAGCAGCCCGCGCATGAAATTTTCATCCCGCGGCCGCGTGGCAAAAGAAGCCGAAACCGCCGCCGCCGCGCCGTAATCATTTCCCCGTGCGCGTGACAACCGCTGCATCTCCGTGCGGTTCATCCCGTCCGGGTTCTCGATCAGGCGCCGCCGCGCCACTTCTCGCACCCAGCCGTTCGTGGCCATCAGCTTGCGCATGGCCTCATCGGCACTCAACTTTGCCAGGTTTGGCAGCCGTTTCTCCGCCAATTCCTTTGCCGGGATCTCCGCGCCCACCACGCGATAGATACGGCCCATGTCTTTGCCGCTCTCGAAATCTGCCGTCTTGCGGATGTTCTCCGGCAGATACTGCGGGTGATCCACCACCCGGCGATACATGTCGCAGATATACAGCGCGCCCTCCGGCCCCGTCGTCGCATACACCGGGCGGAACCAGCTATCCGCCGTCGCCAGAAAATCGCTCTTCTCATCCGCCGGTTCCGAACGGAACGAAGCCCCGTTGAGCAGGAGCACCTGCCGCTGCACCAGGTTCTGCGCCGGCTCACACACGAAGACATCACCCACATGTTTCGGTGTCAGCGCACTGCCGTAAAATATATGACTGCCGCACGCCGAGGTGAATGACCCCGCATGCGGCGCGCTCATCAAGCTGGGCATGAATGACGCCGTCGTGCCATCCGCGCTCAACGGATGTACCTTGCCCGCATCACCCGAAGGCGCGACATCCTGCACCATCTCGGAAAAAGCATAATGCGGATTCCGCTTCAGATGCCGCGGCTCCAGCACGATGTGTTGCAACGGATTGCGATTCGAGGTGGTGAACCTCCGTCCAAACGCATCGAACGTCATCCCGTATTGGCCCGTGCCGCCGAGCACTTCGAATTCAAACGTGCGCGGATTGAAGCGCGAATCATTCTTCGTGAACTTCACCGCCGCCATCTTCCGATTCTTCGGCGACGTGATCTCTCCCCCCGTCAACCCGCTCGTCAGATAGATCCAGCCATCCGGCCCAAGCGTCGGATGACTCACGCGCAACTGCGTCGTCTGGTTCGTGCCGAACCCCGTCAACCACACCTCCCGCACATCCGCTTTGCCATCGCCATTCGTGTCTTTGAAGTAAAGCACATCCGGCGCGCACGTCACGATCCAGCCACCCATCCACCGCTGCAAACCGTTCGGATACGTCAGCCCATCCGCGAACACCGTGCGCTTCTCGTAGTAACCATCGCCATCCACATCCTCCAGTTGCGCCAAGACACCCACCGGCGGCTTCCCCTCGCCCGGTCCCGTGGGATACCCGCGATTCTCCGCCACCAGCATCTTCCCCGATTCATCCCACGCCACCGCCACCGGACTCGCGATCTGCGGTTCCGCCGCCGCCAGTTCCAGCCGAAGCCCGTCCTCCAGCTTGAACCGCTTCACCGCCTCCTTCGCTGGCACCGCGACATCTGCCGCACACAGGGACACCACACCCGCCAGCCACAACATCGCCATGGCCCCGGTCAACCCGCTCCGTGTCCAACCTGTGAAATTCATGCGCATAATATCAACCTGTGCTGCCACCTCGAAGCAACGAGAAAACCGACGCTCCCGCCGCCCAATAATTCAACTAATGTGCTGCCGGATTCCAGCCGGCAGTCCCTACCTTGGCGGACACTTCCGCCACTAACCTACCTTTTTCCTCCAATGTTCCATGTTCCCTTCCCCATTGGCCCGCCGGTGCCACCGGCCCCCGCTCGATGTTCAGAGTTCGATGCATAGGCCAACCGGTGCAACCGGTGTTCGATGTTTCCCCTCCTCATTCTTCATTCCCGCGGGACAAGCTTGCTCGACGGCCCTCCGCATCTGCCCAAACCACCAACTGGCCTGGCTGATCTTCCGATACCGGCGACTCACCGGCCTGCACCACGTTTCCAACTTCAACTCACTCTGTTCCGTCAGCTTCATACTGAACCTTTCTTTTACTTTTCTGCGATCAGTATGTAGAGGGGGGTAGGACATTGGCTGTCCATGCCTCCCCTTTTCTGAAAATATTTTACCCCCCTAACAAACTCGAAATAAACAAGTTAAAACGAAAACCAACAGCCGAGCCTTAATTTTCCCTACCTAAAAATAGCGACAATTCGCGGAATCCGCCTCCTCACTTGTTTGACCTGAAAATTGCCCCAAACCGCATATTTATGCCCGCATTGACAAACCCACCCCATTGTCCGAGCGTTCCCTTGTTCGCAGCCTAAGCTGCCTTGCCTTCCTGCAAGTCAGCACGGGGAACCCAAACTCCCGGGTCACACCGGGACGGGGCGCACGATGCCAGGCAACTGGCCTTCGGGGTCACTTCTGAGACCTAGCCCGTCAGCTAACCTCGTCGGCGTTTGGAAGGGCGGTCCTCTGCGCCGTGAAGTCCACGGCGTCCACGATCACCCCGTTTGAAAACTGATTGGCCTGTGCCGTTGGCGGAGCTTTTGAGCCTCGCTGGCGACGCCGTCCTTGAACATGGACCCGCCTTCCTTGCCGGAGGCGGTTTGGTGAACTGTGAAAAACTGGTTGGTCTCTCTCAAGCCGGCCCAGCTTCTCGTGCTGGGGTTTCTCTCCTACGTCCTCATCGGCACGCTGCTGCTCTGTCTGCCACCCGCGCAGGCGCAGCCTGTCGCGTGGCTGGACAATCTCTTCAACGTCGTCTCCGCCGTGTCCACCACCGGACTCACGACCGTGAGCGTGAGTGACAGCTACACCTTCTGGGGTGAACTGGTGCTGCTCATCCTCTTCCAGCTCGGCGGCATTGGTTACATGACCGTCTCCTCCGCGCTCATCCTCTCGCGCGGCCAGACGCTCTCGCCCGTGCGCCTGAAGATTCTGCACGCGGAATTCTCCCTCCCCAAGGGCTTTGACCTCCCACTCTTCGTGCGCCAGGTGCTCGTCTTCACCCTTCTCATTGAGACGATCGGCACCGCGCTGCTTTACTTTGAATTCCGCGCGGCCGGCGTGGAGAACCCCTTCTGGTCCGCGCTCTTTCACTGCGTCTCCGCCTTTGCCACCGCCGGTTTCAGTTTGAACAACAACAGCCTCGAAGCCTTTGCCGGCAATACCACCGTGAACCTCACCATCGGCGCGCTCTGCTATCTCGGCGCGATCGGTTTCATCGTCCTGCAAGATGCCTGGCTCGCCGCCACCCGCAAGCAGCACACCATCACCCTCACGTCGAAGCTCATCTTGCTCATGACCGCCGCCATCTGGCTCATCACCACGCCGCTCTTCTATTTTGCCGAGCCGTCCATCCAGTTGCTCCCGGCCAAGGAACGCTTCCTCGCCGCCGCCTTCCAGATCATGAGCGCGTCCACCACGGCGGGCTTCAACACCATCAGCATCGGCAATCTTTCCTCCGCTTCCCTGGTGCTGCTGTTCTTCGCCATGATCGTGGGTGCCTCGCCCAGCGGCACAGGCGGTGGTATCAAGACCACCAGTGTGTCCGCGCTCTACGCCATTCTCGCGTCCACCTTGCGCGGACATCGCCAAGTGCAGTTCTGGAAACACGCCGTGCCGCCCATCCGCCTGCGCACGGCCGCCGCTTCCACCACGCTTTATATCAGCCTGATGACCGGTGGCCTGTTCCTGCTTTGCCTGACGGAGAAGCACGGTTTCCTGCCCCTCTTCTTCGAGACCGTCTCCGCCTTCAGCACCGTGGGCCTCAGCATGGGCATCACGGGTGATCTGACCGCTGGAGGCAAATGGATCCTCATCGCCCTCATGTTCATCGGCCGCGTGGGACCTCTCACACTCGGCTTCAGCCTGTTCCAGCGTGAGAATGAAGAAACCGGGACGGTGGAATCGGACGTGGCGGTGTGAGGGACGTGGGCAAGAAAATGTCTCGAAGCCGGAGGCTTTCCTTTTCAGCCTCTGGCTTCCCCCCCAGACATCGCATCCTGAACCATTACGATCGTTTCGACATCACCTCAAAAATCCACTGCGGTTTGCATCCTTGGAGCAGCCTCACAACTTCGCTTGCCGCCGAGACTATTTGGAGAATCCCACTAATATGAGACCAGGCTGGATTTATAAAGATGGAGCAGTCATCGAACTGCCCTCGCTCACGGCTGTCATCAAGAAGAACGAACGCTGGCATGTGCCCACCTGTCCGGAATTAGGTCGCCAACCAGGGCAAGCCCCGTAACCAAGCCCACGCCATGCTCGCCGAAGCCGTGGAACTCTGGCTCGAATGTGTCACACTGTAGAGATGCGGAGCCGTCGCATGCGCGCTTAAGTTCCTGACTCGGAAACGGAATTTTTTCTACCTGAACCCCAACAACGGGGTTCCAATCAATCAGCCCAGGGTTGGTCTGCGACGCAGGAGCAGACCTGCCCTGGGTAAGCACATTGAAATCCCCCCTACCCGGACCGGGTTGCATCCTTTCTGCCTTCAATCCACCTTGAGGACACTCCCTATCTCCCGCATCATCCTTCCAGATGTTCATCCGCCAACATATCGCGCTGTTCTTTATCCTCTGCTTTCACGCATTAACTCTCTCCACCCACGCCGCCGATTCCCAATCCAAACAACTCCTTCGCGATCCCCGACTCCTTCACGGTATCACGCAAGGCTATGCCAATCACTTGCCCGCAACTGAACGCGCCGATTGCCTCACCCGCTGGCAAAGCAAAGGCCTCACCAATGCCCAATGGGCGTTCTGGGAGATCAGCGAGCAACTCCATTTCGCGCACCATCGCGAGACGCCCACGGTGAAAGCTCCCGGCGAATTCATCTGGCAGACGACCAACCTCGCCAAGCAATGCCTCCTCGAAAAAGGCCGCGTGCATCTGCTCTACGATACCGGCAAAGAATGGCGCGAAGGCGGCGCGCTGAACTTGCCGGATAAAAGCGGCAAGCCACCCAAGTATGGCAATCCTCACACCGTCTGGCCTCACTTCCTCATCGGCCAGCACTTCGCCAAAGACAACAATCCACTCACGATCATTCCGGACGCGGAAAAACTGACCTTCGAGAAATACGACCGGCTGCGCCTGCAAGCGAAGGTGAAGCTGAATCGCCTCGTCCGCAGCAGCACGTGGGACCATAGCTCTGACTACAAAGCCCCCAACCACGCCATCTTCTACTTCGCCATCGTCATCATGCCCAAGACGGCGAACCGCGTCGCTGATGGCGGTAAGTTCTACATGCTCGTGCCCGCGATCTATTCGGAAGGTGATAATCGCCACGTGCCCGGTTCCACACCTTGGCTCGGACTCGATCAATTCGGTGATGGCGTCTATTTCTCCGGCAGCCAACCCACACTCGAAGCCGGTCGCAAAATTTCCTATGACATCGATGTGAAACAGCTCATCCGCGAAGGCCTCTCCGCCGCCACGCAGCGATCCTTCCAACACGGCAAGCGCCGCATCTATCGCGCCGAAGATTACTTCCTCGCGTGCCTCCTCGTCGGCTGGGAAGTCTGGGGCGGCTTCGATACGGACATCGAGTTCAGCGACTTGTCATTGACCGGCACCACTAAATAAATCTCGCCATGAACTTCACTCTATAGCTGAAAAACACAGAGGCGCTCCTCACCACCCTCGCCCCTTGGAGGGGAGAGGGCCGGAGTGAGGGGTGCCCGGAACATGTGAAAATCATCCCAATCCCAACTGGCTTTCTCTCTCACCCATGCCTCACATCATCTTCGACATCGACGGCACGTTGACCCATTCCGTGCAAGCAGATGACATCTGCTTCATCCGCGCCCTCGCCGAAGTCTGGAACTTTCACGACGTGGACACGGATTGGTCCAAATACAAACACGTCACCGATGCAGGTCTTTTGCACGAACTCCACGAGACGCGCACTGGTCGCACGCCGGCCAAGGATGAGTTACATGCCTTCCGCGATCACTTCCTCGCGTTACTTGGCCAGATGCTTGCGGAAAATCCCATGGTGCCTATCGCTGGCGCTCCCGCCATGCTCAAGCATCTGACCGGCGAAACTGCATACGGCGTCTCCCTCGCCACCGGTGCCTGGGGCGCATCTGCCAGTTTGAAGATGCGCAGCGCGGGAATGCGCTTTGAAGATCATCCGGCTGCGTCATCGGATGACGCCCCGGACCGTGTGACCATCATGCAGATATCCCGCCAACGCGCCGCGGAACGGTTCGGTGCCCGCGAGAAAGTGATCTACATCGGTGACGGTGTGTGGGATGCCCGCGCGTGCAAAGCCTTGAACTGGCCGTTCATCGGCATCGGCTCGGGTGAGCGCGCTGTGCGTTTACGCGCTGAGGGCGCCCTCGCCGTCCTGCCTGATTTCTCTGATTTGAAATGCTTTCTGAAGGCGCTAGATGATGCCTTCAGGACACAGGTTTCTCCAGCACGATGACACATCTGCCGCCGAAGAGTTTGGGCCAAGGTGTCAGACAGCGGTCCAGCTTGCGGAAAAAAGGCAGCCAACCAAGCGGGTAAAACGCCCGGCGGCTGAAGCCGCCAGCTAAAAAGTAGGAGAAGGCGCTGAAGGGTTCACGATGGCGGACATTCCATCCTTGCAACCACTCGGGCCATTCATCCCGGAAAAAGAGGCGCGTGGTATTGCCTTGTGCGGCGTAGTAATGGCGGGGGCCGGGAAAAACATCTTCCTTACGGATCAGGTCGCCCATCGCCACAGGCTCGTGATGGAACGCCCCATACACCACATAACTGCTCAGGCTGATGTAAGGGTCCATGATGATGATTTTCCCGCCTGGCTTCAGCACCCGGCGGGCAGAACGCAGAAATGCCTTGGGCACTTCCAGATGATGGAACACATCGAACAGCACGAGATGGGAAACGCTCTCATCGGCAAAAGGCAGATCGTAACCATCGCACATCACATCGATGGCCGGACCACGGAACAGATCGGAGCAGACCGCTGTGGGCAGATGAGTTTTCAGATTGCCCATCCCGGAACCGATCTCCAGTACGATGCCCGGAGTACGGACATCGATATGCGGCAGTATCCGCGCATACAGTCCGGCATAAACGGCGCGCAAAAGCGGTTTCTCAGCCCAGACGGCCTGGTTGGCCTGAATCTCCTTTTGATGCTGTTGCAGCGGCAGGGAACTCATGAGAGGAACTTCAACCGTTTGGCTGCGAAGATGACCATCCGAAGCAGCAACCATCCGTGGCTCCAGCGGTGGATATTCGTCTCCCCGTAAGTGCGTGCCTGATAACGAATGGGCAGGTCGATGATGCGCAGATTCAGCTTGGCCGCGCCGAAGAGCAGGTCGAAATCACCGAAAGGATCGAAATCACCGAAGTAATTGCGGTTTCGCGCGATCTCGTCGTACTCCCGCCGGAACACGACCTTGGTGCCGCAGAGAGTGTCCTTGATCCGCTGTCCCAGCAGCCAGCTGAAGGCGAGGCCGAAGCAGTGATTGGCGATCATGTTCAGGAATTGCATGGCCTCGTTTTCCATCGGGTAGACGAGCCGCACGCCGTTCACGAAATCAGCCGTGCCATTGCGGGCCGCTTCGTAGAATTTGGGCAATTCCTCGGGCGGCATGGTGAGATCGGCATCCAGGATGAACAGGATGTCGCCCGTGGCGGCTGCGAAGGCTTCACGCACGGCACCGCCCTTGCCCTTGCTCTGCTGTTTGAGCACCTTGATCTTGCGGTCCGGATATTTGGCCGCGACGCGCTGGATCTCATCCCAAGTGTTATCTTTCGAATGCCCTTCGATGAAGATGATCTCCGTGCCTTTGCCCATCTCGGGAGTGCGTTGCACGGCAGCTTCGATATTACCGGCCTCATTGCGGGCGGGAATGACCACGGAACAGGAGTAATGCCGGTCTGCAGGCACTTGCGGCCGCGGCCGCGCCACCATGAAGACCGTGAGACAAAACGGACGCAGGAAAGGCGCGATGAAGCGGTTCAGGAATGGCCCCAGCAACGGTGTGTTCACCGGCCAGAGGATGCGGGTGTCCGTTTTCACCATCTCCCAGCCGGCGAGATGCAGCAGGTTCTGCATATCAGAACTGGAGAGCCAGTTCTGCAACATGGTGGGAGCTTTTTGTCCCATGCTTTCCGCCGCCGAGAGCATCGGTCGCCAGACGTTGTTGAAGAAATTGATCACGATGCGCGTGCGCGGATGGGACACCTTGTGCAATTGCTCGAGGACGGCCTGCACATCCGGCACATCATTCACCAGATCGGAGAGGATGATGTAGTCAAACGGCTCCAGATCAGGCAGCGCCGCCGCCTGTGCCACCTGAAATTCCAGTGTCGGGTGCCGCTCCTTGGCCAGGGCGACCGTCTGGGGGCTGAAATCGATGCCGACGCCTTGGGACGGCTTCACAGCAGCCAAAAGATCGCCTACACCGCAACCCACCTCCAGCACACGCAGGCCGGGCGGCACGAAAAAGGCGAAGTACCGCTGGAGCAACAGGTGATAGTGACGATTCGCCTCCTGGGGGCGCAAAGCGGCACGAGCGTCATAGAAATCCCGTCGGCTATCCATATCGGACCTAGCTGGTACTGGAGCCGAACACACAAGGCCAGTCCTAAACACGTTTTGCCGCCAATCGGGGCAAGGAACCACACGCGCAGATTCCGGCATGACAAGGGCTTGGAACTCAGGCAACACTACGCCCGATGCAGGACAATACCGCGAGGAATCCGGTCAAGACGCCCGTCAATATCATCAAGTGGTTCACGGCATTGGCCGCCGTGCTGTCTCTGCTTTTGCCTCTCCGGATCATGAAAAAGGCGATTTTGTGAACCAGCCCGATGCCGATCCGAAAATGCGTTTGCTGGCGTGGGCGGAGGCGCATCCTGCACGCGCTTTCGGTGCCTTCCTTGCGCTGGCGCTCATCCTCACGCACCCGGGAGTTTTCTTTGGCAGCAAGGCGTTGTTCTTCCGCGATTATGGCGTGCTCGGTTATGGTTTTGTGCATCACTACCGGGAATCCATCCTGGCGGGCGAATTGCCGCTGTGGAATCCGTACAGTGATTGCGGCGCACCGTTCCTCGCGCAATGGGGCACGATGGTTTTGTATCCGCTCAGCCTGCTGATGGTGGTGCTGCCGATGCCCTGGTCGCTCGGTTTCTTCTGCCTGTTGCACCTTTGGATCGCCGGTATGGGCATGCGGAAACTGGCTGCCGATTTGCGACTGGGGGGCTTTGCCTGTGCGTTGGCGGGGACACTTTATGTGTTCAATGGCGCAACCCTTTCGGGGCTCATGTGGCCGAACTATGCGGTGGTGCTCGGCTGGTTGCCATGGGTGCTGTGGAGCGTGCGCAAGGCATGGACACTCGGCGGCAAGTGGGTGCTGGGCGCGGCGGTGATCGCCACCCTGCAGATGCTTTCTGGTGTGCCGGAACTCATCCTGTTCACCTGGTTCACCGCACTGGTGTGGGTGATGGGGGATTGGTGGCTTCATGGCCGGGTGATGAAGTATTTTGGGCGTTTCGCGGGCGTGATCGCGCTGGTCACCGGACTGAGTGCGGCACAATTGCTGCCGTTCCTGCAAACTCTGGACCTCTCCTATCGCACGCCTGGATTCAGCACGAACAACTGGTCCATCCCGCTCTGGGGCTGGGTGAATCTTTTCCTGCCGATGATCCGGCAGATCATGACGTATCAGGGCACATTCTACCAGGAAGGGCAGCAATTCATCAGCACGTATTATTGTGGTGCAGCGGTGCTGGTGCTGGCGGTCTTTGGCGTGGTGAAGAGTGAGCGGCGGATCCGCTGGGTGTGGGCGGGCATAGCCTTGCTCGGGCTGATACTCGCCATGGGTGGCAACCTGCCCGGCTATGAAGCGGTGCGTAAGATGATCCCCGTGTGGTCGCTGATCCGCTTCCCGGTGAAGTTCATTTACCTCGCGGTTCCTGCGCTCATTTTGCTGGCGGCGTTCGGCTGGCAGGCGCTGGCGAGCGGTCGCGCAGGAGATGCGTTGCGGGAAAGCAGGCGCTTTGGCTGGATCATCGGCAGTGTGGCGGGACTCATGCTCTTGACGGTGGGCGTCGCCTGGGTTTGCCGTCATGGGTATGACAACTGGCAGGTGATCCGCAGCAATACCTTGATCCGTTTCTTTGTGTTCGCCGGTGCGCTGACGCTTTTACGTTTCATCTTGCTGGAGAGCGAGGTGATGAAGCGCCGCCTGGCACAACTGGCGGTGCTCTCGCTTTTCATCGGCGATGCGTGCCTGCATTATCCCAAGCTGAATCCCACACTGCCGGCGCGGGTGTTCGAGGCAAACGTCGTTCGCGAGCATCAACAGCTTCCCAAAGTGACGGCAGAGAATTTTTACCGTGTCTTCATCTCGTCGAAGGCAGAGGACATGATGCTGATGAGCACGGTCCCCGAGTTTGAGCAGGAATTCTTCGGCCGACGTCTCGCCCTGTGGTCGAATCTCAATCTGCTGGACAGCACACCCAAGGTGAACGGTTCCTCCACCTTGCCCTTGAAGTGGCAAAAAGAACTCGAGGATAAAATCTATGCCATGACGAACACACCGCCTCCGGCGGCCTTGCTGGATTTCTTGGGAGCGCGTTATGAGACGTCCCCCAAGTCAGCGGTGGAGTGGGTGGCGCGGACGAACGCCATGAAACTGGTGACAGCGGGGCAGCAGATCATAGTGGAAGCGGATGAAAAGAAAGCCTTGGCCGGCGTCCTCGCGGAGGATTTCAACCCTCGAGAGACGGTGTGGCTATCCCAACCGGTCTCGTCTCCAGACCCGGTGCAATGTCTCCAGGCCAGCGTGAGCAACTTGTTGGTGAAATCCCATGAGATCACGTTTCAAGCATATGCGGAAAAAACCACGGTGGCAGTCATCGCACAATCGTGGCATCCCAGCATGCGAGCCTATGTGAATGACATGCCTGCGCAGGTGATGCGGGCCAACCATGCGTTTCAGGCGGTGGTGATCCCTCAAGGGCATAGCACCGTGCGCATCTACTATCATGACTTCCGGTTTGGTTGGGGGAGAGCTCTTTCGGCGCTTACCGTCTTGGTCATGCTGGTGCTCGCCTGGAATTTCCGGCGCGTTCAAACGTCATCCCAAAACTCTCCTCCTTAGGTCTGAGCATTACCCACAAGTCTATAAAGCGTGAATGAACAAGACTGAGGACAGGGAGAGCTGCGTTTTTCGGGGGCCGGTTTCATTTGAGAGGTCGGCGGTGAAGGCCAAAGTCAGGGCAAAGCGGCAGCTTTGCCCCACCTTAATAAGGGAGTTCCCGCTGGCTGGACGCTGGTGACCACTTATGGGTAATGCTCAGTCCTTAGGTAGGGGAGAGGAAACTAAATTACGTAGCCCGATATCCGGGAGTTGCTTTGTATTGGGATGATCCGCGCTCCATCAAGGAAGCGCATGGCCGGGGTGGCTGCACTTGGGTGCCTCTTCCACGATGGTGACGGAATAGGTGCCATTATTGGGGCACGTGGGCAGGACACCGTTCTTGAGATACTTGGCGACGGCTTGAAGGTTCACCCGGCTTTTATCTGTCTTGCGGGTCTCCAAAGCCCATTGCTGAGTGGCACCATCGATCATCTTGAGATTGGCGATGCAGACATTTTGCTGGGCTTTTTCACGCCCTTTCGCAAAAGCCGGGAAAGCCATGCCGGCGATGATCGGCACCGTCAGAGTTGCCCCGGCGGCGATCAGTATCTTGGCGGGTTCCTGCGTAGTGTTGCCCGTGACGAGCCAGCCGGAATCCGTATTGGAGAATACGTTGAACGACATGTTCGCGGAAGCGGGGTCCATGAACTTTTTCATCAGTTCCAAGGTGAATGTGTCCGTCGAACCGGTCGTGGTGGCTTTATTGGCTGCGGATTGCATCGCGAGGAGCTGCAATTCCGACCAGGTGCGTCCAAAGCGCTGGCTGATGTAATTGAAGCCATTGCCTTGCAAAGGCACATCCTGTGAAAGACGGATGAACTCGGGTGTGGATTTCAATCCCTTCACTTCACCTTTCTTCACGGCCAAGGCTTCTTTGAGCAGCTTGTCAGTGGAAGCGAAGAAGAAATAATCACCGCTTTGGGCCACGGTGGGACGCAAGGGGAAGGGCAGCGGCAGAGGCATCGTCCGCATCTTGAGTCCGGCCTCATCCACTTTGATCATCTGCTGGCTGGGCGGCAGCTTGCTATCCACCAGGTTGAACAGGGTTTGATCTTTCACGCGCACGACGAACATGAATCCAGGTTCCGGCATTTGCGCCGGTTCACCTGAGGCGCTGGGAAAAGGCAACGGCATTTTCTTGGTCTCATCCAGCGTGAGAATGAAGCCCACTTCACCGCCCATAGAACCGAACAGCTTGTCCAAACTCATGCCAAGTTCCTTCTCCGCCAATGCTTTCGTCTCCGCGACGATCTTCTTGGCCTCGGGTACGCCGGTCGCATCGAGTTGTTTTTCAATGACCTGCCAGGCTTTGGGCAAATCGAGATCGCTGAAGGTCGCGAAGGCCGTCGTGGCAGGCAGGTAATCCAGCCCGTCCAAGGTGTGAGGCTTGGAGCCGAGCATGGACCAGACGAAGCCCTTTTCCTTGCCGGGATAATGGTGCAGCAGGAGCTTGGTGCGAAAGAGGCCTTTTTCCCGGGCGATGCCGCTCACACCCAAGCCGCTGATCTCCTCAACACCGGCATCCCGGATGAGACGGGTGACAGAATCGAAGCCGATACCGATGGCGGCCTTATCCTCAGGCGTCAAATTCGGTGCGGCGGAAAAAGCATTCTTCCAGCTCACAACGGACTTGGAAAGACCCTCTAACCAGCGCTCAGTGCTGAGATAGAGATAAAAATCACCCCTTGGATCAAGCTGTGCAGTGACTTCGGCGAAGCTGTTTTTATGGGCGGAGGTAATGGCAGGTTTAGCATCGGATCCACCGGGTGAAACTGGAGCTGACGGATCGGAGGATGATGGGGCTTTAGGTGAACACGCGGAAAAAGTGAGCGCGACAGCCAGTGCCAGACAGGTGAACAGGTGATGGAGTTTCAGTTCCTTGGTCATACCGGGAGCTAGAATTAGGCGGGGGACAGCGAGGTGACAAGAATATCTTAAGGTCCGTTAAATGGTTAAAAGTGAGATCCATAAAAGGTGGATATCCTGACCTGTGGGGACGCGCACCCTGCGCTCCATCACCTACGCTTGCAATCGGAGGCGGTTTGGGGATTCGATGGCGGCGATTTGAAAGACCGGACACAAGAGACGTTGGCGAAGTTGCATCGCGAGTTGGAGCGGTGGTGCACGTTGTGGGGTTTGTACCGGTTATCTCGCGAGGCGAAGATCGCTTTTTCCACGCAACTCGGACTGGCGCTGGGAAAGTGTGATCCAAAGAGCGGGCAGATACTGCTGAACGGCGTTTTGCTATTGCCAGAGAATGAGAAGCTATTGTTCGAGACGTTGTGTCATGAAGCGGCACATATCACGGCGCACTTGCGTTATGGCCCCGCCATCGAGGAGCACGGCGTGGAATGGCAGGAGTATATGGAGAAGGCAGGGTTCGTGCCACGACCAGTGATCGAGGTGAAAGAGGTGTTCGGGTTGGCGGTGTCGGCGCGGACTGATCTGCCTCAAGGGTAGTTTCAAGTGTTCAGTTTTCAGGGGGAGAAGACACGAATTTCACGGATTGGCACAAATTAGGGAGGGGAATTTCCGGGTTTGGATGGGTTTTTAACGCTTAAAGCATTCATTTCCAGATTGTTAGGATGGTTTTAAATATTTTCAGAAAAAGGGAGGCATGGACAGCCAATGTCCTACCCCCCTCTGCATAGTGGACGCAGAAAGATAACAAAAAGGTTCATTATGAAACTGACAGAACAGAGCGAGTTGAAGATGGAAACGGGATGTCGTCCGGCGAGTCGGCGGTATCGGAAGATCAGCCAGGCGAACTGGTGGTTTGGACAGATGCGCCGGGCGGTGGAGCAGGCTTGTCCGACGGAGGAGCCGGTGAAGGTGGCGCGGCAGAGGGTGTTGCCATTGGCGACGGAATGAGGAAAGGAAGGAGTTTCAAGTTTTCAGTGTTCAGAGGGACACGGAAAAGTTAGAGCCTCCTTACGTCGGCTGCTACGAGTTGGGTTCGAGGACGATTTTTTTATTTTGCGGAATGCCAAGGAGGAATGGCCCGCCCTCCGGCCAGTCGGTCAACCAATGACAGGAACCGTCACTGGCCGGAGCTGGTTGTACCAGCGGCCTAACTAGAGAAAAAGAAGAGAGGAAATAGGCCACTGCAAGCGAGTGATAAGCAGATTACAAAGGGGAAGCAAAAAGGGGTTAACAAAAGGAAGGAGAATGGGGTAAATTCAGCTTTGCTTACGTAACAGAAAGTGTTGAATAAGCGTCTCTATACCCAGTCTGATAAACGTGATGTCGTCTCTGACCAAAAAACTGCTGTTGTGCTGTGGTGTGACGGGGCTTTTGCTAGCTGTCACACCCGTGCAGGGTGCTGCCTCGCTGGACTTTAAGAAGGCCGCAGTGCCGTTCATGGAGAAGTATTGCTACGATTGCCACGGCGGTAAGAGCACGAAGGCGGATCTGGACCTGAAGGCGATCAAGGATGACAAGAAGATCCTGGAAGACCACAAACTTTGGCGCGGGGTGCTCCAGCAGGTGAATTCGGGCGAGATGCCGCCAAAAAAAGCCGCACATAAGCCGACGCCGGAAGAAATAGAGAAGTTCAACAATTCGCTCACGGAATCGTTTCACAAGGCGGAGTCCAAACTAAAGCCGGACCCCGGCCATGTGACGATGCGCCGTCTGAACCGTCTGGAATACAACAACACGGTGCGCGACCTGACAGCGGTGGATTATTTTCCGGCGGAGAATTTCCCGGCGGATGACATCGGCCACGGCTTTGACAACATCGGTGATGTGCTGACCATCTCACCAGTGCATCTGGAGCGGTATCTGGATGCGGCGGATGGCATCGCGCAGCGGGCGATCTTCCTGACCTTGCCAAAGCCGAACAGCCGCACGACTTCCTCCAACTTTCTCCGGCCCCGTTATGGCTCTGAAAATTCCACCCGACCGATGACGAACTCGGAGCCGGATGTGTATTACGACGAGCGCATCGACAAGGTGGGTGAATATATTTTCCGGGTCCGGGTCCGCGGCACCAATGCCCCCGGGACGGAACCGGCGCAGTTCGCCCTGCTGCTCGATGATAAAGAGCTGGGCAAATTCACCTGGGACGCCGAGGAAGCGAAGCAAGGCGAGGGGCAGCGTCGCAGTCGGAGTGGATGGAAGGAATTTGAAGTGCCGCTCAGCATGGTAAGCACGGGTGAACACCGCTTCAAACTGCGCTACCTGAACCAGCAACTCGGCGAGGTGACCAACCGCATGCTCTACGTGAACGCTTTTCAAGTGATCGGCCCGGCGGATACCCGCACGGAGTTCATGAAGAAGGCGGATGCAGTGGCGGCGGGTAAGCCGCCGGAACAACGTGTCCATCCGTTGGTGGAGTGGTTCGTGACCCGGGCGTTCCGTCGTCCGGCAACGAAGGAAGAGGTTGCCCGCTATGTCCGTGTATTCGAAGCTGGCAAGGCCGCGAACACGAACAGCTTTGAAGCGGGCTTCCAGCAAATGGTGAAGACGGTGCTGTGCTCGCCGAAGTTCCTTTTCCGCACGGAATTGGATGACCGCCCGAAGGTGAAGGATGCCCATGCTTTGGGTGAATACCAACTGGCCTCGCGCCTCAGCTACTTCCTCTGGTGCTCCATGCCGGATGAAGAATTGCTCGCGTTGGCCGGGAAGAACCAGCTCACGGCCAATCTGGATGCCCAAGTGAAGCGCATGTTGAAAGACCCGCGCGCGGAATCGCTCGTGAAGAACTTCGGCCTGCAATGGCTGCAACTCCAACGTCTGATGGCCTTTACACCGGATGCCACGCTCTTCCAAGGCGTAGATGATCGCCTGAAGAGATCCATGCTGCGGGAGACGGAGATGTTCCTGGGCGAAATCATCCGTGAAGACCGCAGTGTGCTCGAACTGATCGATGCGGATTTCACTTATTTGAACCGGCCACTGGCACGTCATTACGGCATCGAGGACAAGGTCTTCCCGCGTGGACAACGCGACTGGCGCCGGGACAATGATTTCATTCGCGTGACGTTGCCAGATAACACTCGTGGCGGATTGCTGACGCAAGCGAGCATCCTGACGGTGACTTCCAATCCCACGCGCACTTCCCCGGTGAAGCGTGGCAAATGGGTGCTGGAGCAGATCCTCGGCACACCTCCCCCACCCCCTCCGCCAGGCGTAAGTGAATTGGATGAACAACATGAACTCAAAGGTTCGCTCCGCCAACGCATGGAGCAGCATCGGGCAAATCCCGCCTGCGCGAACTGCCATCAGCAGATGGATGCGATGGGTTTTGCGTTTGAGAACTTCGATGCCGTCGGCCGTTTCCGTTCAAAGGATGGTAACGATGTCATCGATCCTTCCGGAGTGTTGCCCGATGGTCAGAGCTTTAAAGGCGCTGGGGAATTGAAAGGCATCCTCAAGGGCAAGAAGGACTTGCTAGCCCGGAATGTGACGGAAAAACTCATGATTTATGCGCTGGGCCGGGGCCTGGAATACTATGACGAGCGGACCATTAAACAGGTGGTCGCGAACATGGCGCAGAACGATTACAAATTCTCCACGTTGGTGACGTCCATCGTGCAGAGCGATCCTTTCCGTCTTCGCCGCGGGAAAGAGTTGAAAGAGAAGAACGATTTGGGTGAATAATAGGCCCAGTCAGCCTGTCAAAAATAAAGCTTATGAACAACCGCATGCTTATCTCCCGGCGCACGCTGTTGCGCGGTATGGGTGCCGCCCTCGCGCTGCCTTGGCTCGAAGCCATGGGACCGATGACCGGCTGGGCCGCTGATACGAAGATCAGCAGTGCAGCGCCGAACCGCATGGCTTTCCTCTATGTGCCGAACGGCGTGAACATGGCGGAGTGGAAACCGAAGAGTGAAGGCACCCTCGGCGAACTGCCCTCCACGCTCGCGGTGCTGAATAACCATAAGAAAGATTTCTCAGTCTTGACCGGACTGACTGCCGACAAGGCCCGCGCCAATGGCGACGGCGGTGGTGATCACGCCCGCGCGCTCTCGGCCTACCTGACCGGTTGCCAGCCGCGCAAGACAGACGGCACGGACATCCGCGCTGGTGTTTCCGTGGATCAGGTAGCGGCGGCCCGCTTGGCGGACAAGACACGCTTTGGCTCGTTGGAGATCGGCACGGAAGCCGGATCCATGGCGGGTAATTGCGATTCCGGTTACAGCTGCGTTTACTCGTCCACGATGTCCTGGCGCTCGGCCACTCAACCATTGCCGAAGGAAGTGAACCCGAAGCTGGTGTTCGAACGCCTCTTCGGTACCGGCAGCAAGGCGGAACGCGAACGTCGCGATGCCCAGCGCAAGAGTGTGCTGGACATGGTGAAGGAAGATTTCAGCGAGTTGAACGGCAAGCTCGGCAAGTCCGATCAGCGCAAGCTGGACGAATACTTCGCCGCTGTGCGTGACTTGGAATTGCGCATCGAACGCGCCGCGAACATGCCCGAAGCCAAGGCCCCGGAGAATTTCGGCATCCCCGAAGGCGTCCCGGCCAGCTACGAGGAACACCTCAAGATCATGGCGGACCTGATGATCGCGGCGTTCCAGACGGATTCCACACGCGTCTGCACTTACGTGCTGGCAAATGAAGGCTCCGGCAAGGCGTATCCGTTCATCGGTGTGAAAGAAGGTCACCACGATCTCTCGCACCACGGCAAGAACCCGGAGAAGCTGGCGAAGATCGCGCAGATCAATCATTTCCACATGCAGCAGTTCGCGTATGTGATCGAGCGCATGAAGTCCATCAAGGAAGGCGATGGCACGCTCCTCGACCACTCGATGATCTGCTACGGCTCCGGCAATTCCGACGGCGATGCGCACAATCACGATGACTTGCCGTTGCTAATGGCGGGTCGCGGTTGCGGCACGGTCACGCCGGGTCGGCACATCGTTTATCCGAAGGAAACGCCGATCAACAACCTGTGGCTCTCGATGCTCAACCGCATGGAGATCCAAACACAGCAACTCGGCGACAGCACCGGCGAGTTGAAGGGCTTGTTGGTGACCTAAGCTAAACAGTCTCATGAAAATCCCCGCTGAAGCGATTCGGCGGGGATTTTTATTTTCAAAGAAGTGGGATTACAAACTCCCTCCTTCACTTGCGCTTCTGCTTTTCGTTAGAGTTTCAAGCAAGTTGAAACCAAGTATTCAATCCAAGTTCCTCACCATGCTGCGTTTCATTTTTTGCGGCATTCTAGGATTTTGGCTGATGCTGCTCTCCTCCATCTCGCTTTACTTGTTCATCGCGGGAGAGCGAAGCAACATTTTGCATCCATTGATTGCATTGCCATTGGTGGTCTTGAGTTCACTGATGCTGCTCTATGGCATCGGGCAATGGGGTAAATGGGCTTATCTATGGATTTTCCACGCACCTTTGCCTTCCGCTTTTGTCTTTGATCTGCTCAATACAGGAACTGGTAAAGGTGATGCGCTTCTCCCAATCGTGCTAAGTCCAGTGATCGCGTATTTCATTGTCAAAGCCTACTATGCTCCTCCTGTTGCCCCGCCAGAAACCAATGGCGGTAATAGTCCCAATTGAAAGCATCAGTCAGACTCGACTCCCTCTTCTGTTAAATCTCTTCGCCTGAGCAGGTTTTCTTTTTTGCGCCTTCTGTGCTTCTTTGTGGCTATCACCGTTTTCATCCCTACACTACGCCGCCGTGGAACCGAAATCGCTGCCCATTTGGCAGGTCCAGTCTCAGATCGTTGAATCGTTGCGCACTGCGCACCGGTTGGTGCTTGTCGCGCCCACCGGCTCCGGTAAATCGACGCAAGTCCCCCAGATGGTCCTCGATGCCGGACTCGCCAGTGATAAGAAGATCATCGTTCTGCAACCCCGCCGTGTCGCTGCGCGCACCGTGGCCGCGCGTGTCGCGTGGGAACGCAATGTCGTGCTCGGTCAGGAAGTCGGTTACCAAGTCCGCTTTGACGACCACACCTCGCTCGGCACGCGCATCTGTTTCGTCACGGAGGGTATTCTCCTGCGCTGGTTGCAGGATGATCCCACGCTCGCCGATGTCGGCGCGATCCTCTTCGATGAATTTCATGAGCGCAACCTGTTGAGCGATGTCGCCCTCGCCCTCGTGAAGCGTCTACAAACGCACAAACGCCCGGACCTGCATCTCCTCGTCATGTCCGCCACGCTAGATGCGCAGCCCGTGAAGGAATATCTGGATGACTGCCCCATCTGCGTCTCCGAAGGCCGCAGCTATCCCGTGCAGGTGGAATACATCAAGTTCAAGGACGAGCGGAACATCACCGAGCAGGCCGCCGATGCCGTGGAGAAGATCATCAATGCGCGCGAGCCCGGCGACATCCTCGTCTTCATGCCCGGCATGGCGGAGATCAACGCCACCATTGGCGCGCTGCACAGCATCCGCGTCTCGGAAAAGATTCTTTGCATCCCGCTGCACGGCGAACTCTCGCCCGACCAGCAAGACCTCGCTTTCCAAGCCAGTGATCGCCGCAAAGTCGTCGTTGCCACGAACGTCGCGGAAACCTCCGTCACCATTGATGGCGTGTGTTCCGTGGTGGATAGCGGCATCGCCCGCGTGGCCCGTTACGATGCCGAACGCGGCATCAGCACCTTGCATCTCGAAGAGATCAGCCGCGCCTCTGCCGATCAACGCAAAGGCCGCGCTGGCCGCACTGCTCCCGGTGTGTGCTATCGCCTCTGGACCGAGAGCGGGCACTTGAATCGTCCCGAGCGCAACACGCCGGAGATCCAACGTGCGGACATGGCGGAAGTCGTCCTGCTCCTGCATTCCCTCGGCATCAAACACGCCGCCGGTTTCGATTGGCTGGATAAGCCCGATCCCGTCGCCGTGGAACGTGCCGAGATGCTGTTGCACACCTTAGGTGCTCTGCGTCCGGCCACGAAAGGCAACGACGATCCCGATGCCGACCGCATCGCGAGCGATCTCACGCCCATTGGCCGCCAGATGATGCGCCTGCCCATGCACCCGCGCTATTCACGCATGCTCGTGGAAGCGCAGAAGCGCGGCTGTGTCGGTGCCGCCGCCTTGTGCGCCGCCCTCGTCAGCGGACGCGATCTCCTCACACGCATCGGTCGCGATGAAAAGCATATCGCAGAAAACCGTGAACTGTTTGAAGGCAGCCAGGATTCCGATTTCTTCACGCTCATGCGCGCCTATCAGTTCGCGCGCAAGAACAGCTTCAACGTGGATACGTGCCGTCGCTACGGCATCAACGCCCGTTCTGCGCGTGAGATCGAGCAGACCTATTTGCAGATCGTAGACATCTGCCGCCGTCAAAAGTTCCACGAACTTTCGCCCGATGAAGCCCCACCGAAGACCGATGACACCTCTCTGCAACGCTGCCTGATGACCGGCTTCATCGACCAGCTTTGCATCCGCCGTGATAAAGGCACGCTGGAATGCGACCTCACCGAAGGCCGCACTGGCACACTTATGCGCGAGAGCGTCGTGCAGCAATCCACCATGTTCGTCGTTGCCACGATCCGCGAGGTGAGCGGTCGCACCGGTCACATGACCTTGCTCGGCATGGCCACGCACATCAAACCCGAGTGGCTCAGCGAGACGTTCCCCGAGCAACTCCACACACAGGTCGAGCATCTCTATGACCGCGGCCACAAACGAGTCGCCGCCGTGAAGCTCGTGCGCTTCCACGACCTCGTCATCGCACACGAACATCAGCGTGACGTGGAGCCCGGCCCCTCAGGTCGTTGCCTTGCGGAAGCCGCACGCAAGCAATGGTTCGAGCTCCCGCTCTTCAATCACGAGATCAAGCAATTGATCAATCGCGTGAACCTCATCTGCAGCATCCAGCCCGAGCTGGAACTGAAGCCCTTTGATGAACCCGCCATCATCGCGTGCCTCGCCGAAGCCTTTAACGGCCAGACGCTCGCGAAAGAAGCGCAAGCCACGAACCTCAAAGAAGCTTTCCTGAAACATTGGCCGAAAGGCCAGTGGGATTGGCTGAATGAACTCGCACCGAACACGATCCCTTGGGGCGAAGGCAAACCCGCCAAACTGCAATACGGGGAGGATGAAGATAAAAACTCCGAGTGGCCGATCCTGCCCGAACTGCAAGTGAAGATCACCGACTGCTTCACGCTGAAAGACCATCCGCGCCTCTGCGAAGGCCGCATCCCCGTGCGCCTCTGGGTCTGTGCCCCCGATGGCAAACGCCTCGGCTCCACCATTGATTGGGCAAACTTCCGTGCGAAAGAGTATCCGAAGCTAAAGCCAGCTTTGCAGAAGAAATTCAGCAGCCTGTTGTGGCCATAGGACAACCCTTATCGGTGAAGCGTGAAGAGTGTTAAATCGTTTTAGATTTTTAACACCTTCAATCATTCGCCATTGGTCATTCCTCCGTCATACAGGCTTGGTCATTCGTCATTCTCCGCCACCCTGCTTCACCGCCCCTGCGGCATCCAGAAACACCATCTCCTGAATCAACTCCGTCTTGATCTCCGCTTCACCGATGCCCGGCAGGAGCACACGTGCCTTGCCATCTTTCCACGAGAGCAGCTCAAACGTCAGTACGCCGCCACTGCCCAGTTTCGCCCGCGCCAGACGGCCTTTCCCGGCGGTCACAGCTCCTTCTGAAATATTTTTGACCGGACTGAACTCGATCCGTTGCACGCGCTCCAGCGCTACGTTGAATGAAGTTTGGCCGGTCTGAAGCGTCACGTTTGTCTGGTTATAAGCGAGCAGTTTGCCCACCATTCTCTCACCAGAAACGGTGATCAGTGCTTCATCCGGCCCCACATGATTGGACGGGCTCACCTCATCCAGGCGGCCATCCCATTCACTCACGCGCAGATTGCTCAATCGCACGCTACCCTGCCCTTGATGCACGAAACGCACGCCCGTTCCTTGCGCGGGAGACATCCCTTCCGTCCATTGTTTCACCAGCACACCATCTATCAGCAGCGTGATCGTCTTGCGATCTTTGCTCGCATGGATCGTCACCCGCGCCTCGTTCTTCTGGCTCAAGACCGGGGCGATCACCTGCCCCACCGTGCGCACCGGTTCCTTCTGGCTTACATAGAGCAAATTCACCGAATGACTGTTGATCTGCAGGCTGTAGAAAGCCGCGAATGCCGGCTCATTCTCCGTGGCACGTAAACTGATGGGTTTCAACGAATCGGTGAACACCGCGATGGCCAGGTTCAAGGTCCCCCGCCAGGCCACATCGAACTCCATGGTCATCTGGCCGGGCAGCTTGAGATCACGGGCCACGGATGCCGACTTCGTGGCCAGAAATGCACCCGGCTGAAAAGTCCAAAACCCAGCATCGTCACCCGCACTGGTGACTTCTGCAAAAGTCCAGCCATTCATGTCCTTGATGCCATCGAAGACCGTCTTCAGATTCGCCGATTGCGGTGAAAGGGAACGGAGCAGCGGCCTGGGTATGGTGAGCTGGCCGTCAAAGACCGTTTCAAACTTGAGCGCATTCGTCTCCAGCGCCATCACGCTGCCATCCACCACATCCCCGTTCCGCAAGCGGACGCGCGCAGGCAACTCACCGCTGGGCGGGATGGATTTTGCCGGACCAAGATCAATCGCCTGCACCTTTGCCGCATCAAATACCATCGTCCCTAGGCTGTCCGCGCGGGACCAGCCAAGCCCTGCCGCTTGCTCATAGGAAACCATCCTGCCTCTGAGCACATCCCCATTGCTCAAAGTGAGCACATGCGGCTCCTGTGGTGGCTCTGCAGCGAAAGCTGGCACGGCTGCAAGGCACGCCACCACCAGCAGAAGGAGCTGCCGCCATGAGGGCATGATCTGTTGAGCTTGCATCGTATGGAATAGTCCGGCCAGTTCGCCTCCAAGTCCAGTCACTTTCCATATCGGAAGACTACCAAGGTTTGCTCTTTGAGCATGATATGGGATAATGCGGTCATAGTTCTGTGCGGGTCGCAGGGGCCTCACCTGGTTGGAATGAAACATAGCGAGACATCACTTCATGCGATGCAGTTCTTAAGCGAACTGCCGACCGGCTGCCTTCCCACCATAAGTTAAGTTTTTCCCAAACCTTCCCGATGCCCGCATCTGATTCCACGCAAGCCGGACCACCCAGCAAAGCCGCACGCTCGCCATGGTTCGACCCCTTTGTCTGGCGCATGGCGTGGCGGGACAGCCGCACCAGCCGCGGGCGACTGCTATTCTTTGCTTTGGCGATGCTGGTCGGTGTGGCGGCCATCGCTGGCGTCACTGCTTTCGGTGAAAACTTGCGCGAAGCCATCAACCAGCAATCGCGTTCTCTGCTGGGGGCGGATCTGGTCATCACCGGTCGCCGTCCATTTACCGAAGGGCAGATAAAGTTTTTCAAATCATTCAACGGAGAAATGAGCATGGGGGCCAATCTCTCGGCGATGATCTCTTTTCCGAAGAGCAATGACGGGCGGCTCATCCAGTTGCGGGCGGTTGAGGATAATTTTCCATTCTACGGGATTTTCACCACAGAACCGGCCTCAGCCAAAGAAACTTTTCGGCGCGGCGGCGTGTTGGTGGAAGCCAGTTTGCTCGCCCAATACAACGCCAAGGTAGGTGACCCCGTTAAGCTGGGACGCTGGGAAGGCGTGATCGCAGGCGAGCTGGAGCAAGTGCCCGGGGAAACTCTGGCCTTCGGAGCTTTTGCTCCGCGCGTTTATATCTCTGGTGAGGATTTGATGAAGACCGGCCTGTTGCGACCGGAAAGTTTGGTGCGCTTCCGAGCCAGCTTCAAGTTTCCCGAATCTTTCGATGTCGAACAATTGATGGAGCAGGTGGAGCCGGAACTGATCGCCATGCGGCTCGGTGCAGATACAGTGAAGGAACGGCGCGAGGAACTGGGCCAGTCCATGACCAACCTCTACAACTTCCTCAACCTGGCGGGATTCATCGCCCTTCTGCTCGGTGGGATCGCCGTAGGTTCCGCGCTGCAACTGCACATCAAACATAAGCTGGCGACTGTCGCCACCTTGCGCTGTCTGGGTGTGGATGCAAAACGGACCATGGCGATTTACCTCATCCAAGCCCTGGTCATCGGGGTGATCTGCGCTTTTGGCGGAGCATTGGCAGGCGTAGCCGTGCAGAAGGCATTGCCAGGCATAGTCAAAGAGTTTTTGCCTTTCGATGTCTCTTTCACCTTCTCCTGGATTGCACTGCTGCGCGCCGCGTTTTTTGGCATGCTCTTCTGCGGACTGTTCGCATTGCTGCCATTGCTGCCCGTGCGGCTGGTGCCCCCGCTCGCAGCGATACGGAAAAACTGGGAGGAAACACCCGCACGCTTTGATTCCGCACAATGGATCACCGCTGCTTTGCTGGGCGCTGGCGTTATCACATTCAGCGTGGTGCAGAGCCATGACTGGCGGGTGGGACTCGGCATGGCAGGCGGCTTGGTGGTTGCCATCGGGTTGCTGGCATTAGTCGCGCAAGGTTTGCGCAAGCTCGCGCGCAAGGCGGGGCAGACACAGCTTCCTTTTGTCTGGCGGCAAGGTATCGCGAGCTTGCACCGGCCGAACAACCGCACGCTCGTGCTGTTGCTCTCTTTGGGCTTGGGCGCATTTCTTCTCCTAACCTTGCGGCTTACCGAGTATTCGCTGCTTCATGGCCTTCTGCCTGAGACAGACACGCAACGTCCCAATACCATTCTCTTCGATATCCAAGCGGATCAACGCGCCGGAGTGCAGGAGATATTGGAGCAACAGGGATTGAAGGCGATGCAGCAAGTGCCGGTGGTCACGATGCGCTTGATGAATATCAAAGGCACGCCAGTCGAAAAAATCCTGAAGGATGATAAATCTCCCATCCCGACATGGACGCTTCGCCGCGAGTATCGCTCCAGCTACCGTGATACGATGGGTTTCAGCGAAGAACTCACCAAAGGCGAGTGGCCTCCCGCGAAGTTCGATGCCGATAAGTTCGTGCCCATCTCCATAGAAGAAGGTATCGCCAAGGATCTGCAGGTGGATATGGGCGATGAACTCATCTTCGACGTGCAAGGTCTGCCTGTTACTACGAAGATCGTTGCCCTGCGCAAAGTGAACTGGCGACGCATCGAACCAAATTTCTTCATCGTGTTTCCTCCGGGCGTCTTGGAGGAAGCTCCGGGCTTTTTTATCACGGCCACGCATGTCGCCACTCCTGAAGCCTCAGCCCAGATGCAACGGACCGTGCTGCAAAAATATCCGAATGTGTCGGTTATCGATCTCACACTGGTCCTGCACACGCTCGATGACATCTTCACCAAGGTTTCCTCCGTGATCCGTTTCATGGCGCTCTTCACCGTCGCTACGGGCCTTATCGTGCTTACAGGCACCTTGCTCGCCGCACGGTTCCAGCGCGTTCAGGAAAGCGTGCTGCTGCGTACCTTGGGCGCTTCACGCCAGCAGGTGCAGCAGATACAATTCGTGGAGTATCTCTGCCTCGGCGTGCTGGCGGCATTGACCGCGTGTGTGCTGGCACTGGCAGCGAACGCCGCGCTGGCATGGTGGGTCTTCAAGATGACGTGGGTGATCGATTGGTTCGCCGTAGCGGTGGCGTTGGTGACTTTGCCTGCATTGACGATCTTTGTCGGCTGGCTGACGAATCGTGGCGTGGCGAATCATCCGCCATTGGAGATTTTGCGCGCGGAGGCGTGAGCCCTTCTCTTTGCCCCAACGGGGCTAAGTCTATCAGCCCAGCGTTGCTTCGCGACAGCAGGAGCGAAGCTACGCTGGGTAGTCGCAACAAAGTCATTACCCTGAAAGGGTTTTATCACTGCACGGTGGTGATGAAACCCTTTCAGGGTAAAATCTGAAAACGGATTTACCCAAGGTAGCTCGCAAGCTCGCAACCTTGGGCTGATAGACTTAGCCCCTTTGGGGCAAAAGCCTCATCCAAACAAATCCAACTGCGGCGGGGGCGTAAGCTGTTTCAGCTTCTCACGATCGTGATTCTTGCGCGTGGTGCCTCGGCGGACGTTGCCTTCCGGTGTCAGTTCGGAATCTTCGAGATTTCCGAGAATCTGTTTCGCCCGTTCGATGACTGATTTGGGCACACCGGCGAGGCGCGCCACCTGGATGCCGTAGCTCTTGTCCGTGCCGCCTTCCACGATCTTGCGCAGGAAGATGATCTGGTCGTTCCATTCACGCACAGCCACGTTGTAATTCTTCACGCGCGGAAGACGTGCAGAAAGCTCAGTCAGCTCGTGGTAATGCGTGGCGAAGAGCGTCTTGGCCCCGGATTGATTGTGCAAATGCTCCACGATGGACCACGCGAGGCTCAAACCATCGAATGTGCTCGTGCCTCGACCGATCTCATCGAGGATGATCAGGCTGCGTTGCGTGGCGTTATTCAGGATGTTCGCCGTCTCGCTCATCTCCACCATGAAGGTGGATTGACCACGTGCAAGGTCATCGCTGGCACCGATGCGCGTGAAGATACGGTCCACGAGATCAATACGTGCCTTGCCTGCCGGGATGAACGCGCCCGTATGCGCCATGAGCGAAAGCAAGGCCACTTGGCGGATAAAGGTGCTCTTACCCGCCATGTTCGGGCCGGTGATGAGCGCGATCTGCTGCGTGGTGTTGTTCAAGTCTGTGTCGTTCGGCACGAAACGCTCTTCTGTCACAGTCTGATCCAGCACAGGATGACGGCCATCGCGGATATTCAAAACGCCTTCATTACCCACCTCGGGCCGCACATGTTTGTAGAGCCGTGCAGTTTCCGCGAAGGAGGACAGCACATCCACTTGCGCCAGCGCACGCGCGGTTTCTTGGATCTCTGGCAGACGCGCGATCACCGCTTCACGCACGCGCAGGAAAATCTCGTATTCCAGCTTGGTGCTGCGCTCTTCCGCACCAAGGATCTTGCCTTCCATCTCTTTCAACGCTGGGGTGATGAAGCGTTCGCCATTTGCAATGGTCTGCTTGCGAATGTAATCGGCCGGCACCTTGTCCAAGTTCGACTTGGTGATCTCGATGTAATAGCCGAAAACGGAGTTGAAGCGGATCTTCAGAGAAGGAATGCCCGTACGCTCGATCTCATCTTGCTGCAGCTTGGCGATCCAGTCCTTGCCATCACGCGTGGCCGAGTGCAATTCATCCAGATTCGCATCATAACCGGTGCGAATCAGCCCGCCTTCCTTCACCGCGAGCGGCGGTTCATCCACGATAGCACGGGTGATTTCATGCACCACATCGGGCAATTCACTCAGGCGCGAGGTCAGTTCCGCCAGTAAAGCAGGCGCATGACTCGCCACTTCTTCCTGCAAGGATGGCAATGTCTCAACAGGCGCAGCAACTGAAGCCATGGAAGTCAGCAAGCCGCGCAAGGCAGGCACTTGCTCCAAAGCGAGGCGCAGTGCTTGCAGATCGCGGCCATTGCCACTGCCCAGGCTCAAACGACCAATGGTGCGCTCCAGATCACGCACTTCTTTCAAGCTCGTACGAAGGTCTTCCAAGGCGCGCCCCCCACGGATGAATGTCTCCACCGCTGCCTGCCGCCAATGGATCGCACTGACCGAAGCGAGCGGTTGCGTGAGCCAATCACGCAGGCGACGTGCGCCCATGGGTGTCACCGTGCGGTTCAAAGCCCCGAACAATGAGGCATCACGAGGGCCATCCTTATGAAGAGGCTCCAGAATCTCGAGATTGCGCAACGAAATGGCATCCAGCGTGAGGTAATCACCGCATTCGTAGCAAGAGAGGCGCGTGAGATGGGAGATATCACGCCGCAGATGTTGCGTAAGGTAGTGTAGGATCGCGCCTGCCGCGCCAGTGGCTGCATTGCGATTCTTAAGGCCGAAGCCATCGAGCGAAGCGACTTTGAAATGCTCGCGCACGGTGAATTGCGCCGTCTCCACTGCGAAAACCCAGCCATCATAGCCACTCACCACAGCCAAAGCGCCGGGCAAAAGCTCATTCAACCCCGAATCTTCTGAAGGATGGATGATCTCCGCAGGTCTTAGACGCTCCAACTCACTCAACAATGCCGCCTCTTCAGTGAGTTCCGTCACTTTAAAGTCACCCGTCGTCAGATCCACGATCGCTAGGCCGATGCTTTTTCCACTGCGATAGATGGCCGCGAGATAGTTGTTCCGCTCCGCTGTGAGCATGCGCTCATCGAAATGCGTGCCGGGGCTAAGGATCTGCGTCACTTCACGACGCACGAGCTGACCGGGCTTCGCCTCTTCCACTTGATCGCAGATGGCGATCTTGCGGCCTGCTTTGAGGATGCGTGAGATGTAGTTGTTCGCGGCATGGAACGGGATGCCGCACATCGGAATCTCACCGCGTTTCGTCAAAGCGACGTTCAAAAGCTGCGCGCCGAGCTGCGCATCTTCAAAAAACATTTCATAGAAATCACCGAGACGAAACAGCAGCAACGCATCGGGCGGCAACTCACTTTTGATGCGGCGGTACTGGGCCATCATCGGTGTTAACTTCGTTTCGCGTGACATCGTGAAGAGCAGTTTGCGGAAAAATAATCGAACGTCGAACGCAAAAAAGTTTGCAAATTATTTTTTGAAGTCTATGAACTACAGCATAGACAGCCTCAAAGAACTGGTTACAAACGCGTGACAAAGCAACTGTCAGAAAAATTTTTGAACGGATTTTATCCGAAGCCGAGGGGGGGTGATTTCCGTGGCCGCTAAGAAAGCTGCAAAGAAAGCTGCGAAGAAACCCGCCGTTAAGAAAGCTGCAAAGAAGAAGTAACCCTTCTCTTTAGCAGATAAGATTCAGAGGGAAGTCCTGCTCGGAAACATCTGACAGGACTTCCTTTCGTTTCCAGATACTGTCATCCTCCCGCCCGGCACAACACATAGAGACACCATGGCTACGCTCATCTTCGACATCGAAACGTCCGCACTGGGGCTCGAACATTTCGACGACGTGCAGATCGAATATCTCTTCCGCGAAGCCGAAAAGATCCCGGATGAAGAAGCCCGTGCGCAGAAAAAGAACGAGATCGAGCGCATGTTCAGCCTGTGGCCCTTCACCGCACAAGTGGTGTGCATCGCCATGCTGAATGCGGATTCCCAACGTGGCCAGGTGCTCTATCTGGCGGAAGATTTCGAAGATACCGGTGACAATGAAGCCGTTGAATTCGTGCCTTTTGCCGATGAATCCGAACTGATCACCGCCTTTTGGGATGTGGCGAAGCATTACGACTCCGTGGTGACGTTCAACGGACGCGGCTTTGATGTCCCCTTCATGTATCTGCGTTCCGCTGTGCTGAATGTGCCCATCTCCAAAAAGAACTGGCTCGGTTACCGTTATCAGATCGAGCCGCATTGCGATCTGGCGGAGCAATTGACCTTCTACAACGTAAGCGGACGCGAAGGCGCCGCGCGCAAATTCAACCTGGATTTCTACTGCAAGGCGTTCGGCATCGAATCGCCCAAGAGCCATGGCGTCACGGGAATGGACATCAACAACATGATGGCCGAGGGAAGGCATCGCGAGATCGCGGAATATTGCCTGCGTGATGTGCGCGCAACGGTGTCGCTCTACAAGATCTGGAAGGAGCGGCTCGGCGGAATCAAATAAGGGGCAAGGTGAGAAGAGCGAAGGACGACTTCATGCGTCACGAAAAAGTTTCCAACTTGCGCTTGTCAGAGTCCAGATGTGGTACTAAATTTCGCTCGTGCAGTTAAGCCGGGTTTTCAACAACCAAAGCTTGTCAAAGCTGAAGGCTCACTTTCTGTCCCTCACTCCCATAGTCCCGGCGGTTTCACTGAAATGTTTGTGGAACCAGTTTTTCAGCAGGCTTAACCATCAACTCAACCCTGACCGTTCGTTGGTGCCGGTCCGTTCCTCTGACGTAGGCAGGAAATATTTGCCACGGCGCGGCGAGACAACACAGCAGCTATGATACAACTTTACGGAGTCGATTACAGCCCGTTCGTCATCGTTCAGCGTCGCATCCTCGAGTTCGGCAAGGTCCCCTTCAAGACGGTCAAAGTCCCCTACCATGACCGCTCCATCATCTGGAAACTGACCAAGCAGCGTTATTATCAGGTGCCGGTATTGAAGGATGGCAAGCAGGTGATCTTCGAGACACAGGAAGACTCGCAAGTCATCGCCAAGTATCTGGATAACAAATTTGAACTCGGCCTTTTCCCGCGTGAATTGCGCGGATTGCAAAGCATTCTCTGGCGTTACATCGAGAATGACATTGAAGGTCTGGGCTTCAAACTGAATGACATCTATTACCGTGAGTTCATCCCCACGGTGAGTCATCTTGGCTTTCTGCGGCACAAGGAACGCAAGTTCGGCCGCGGCTGCATCGATCTCTGGCGAGCGCAGCAGAAACTGCTCGTCGCCGAACTCGGCGCCAAGCTGGCGCCTTTCGAACAGATGCTGTTCGATCGTCCATATCTCCTGGACAACCGGCCCCGATTTGTCGACTTCGACCTGTTCGGCATACTCGGGAACTACCTCTACAGCGGTCATTACCGCTTGCCCGCCGAGCACACCCAGCTCCAGGCGTGGTACAAGCGGATGGTCAAAATCAAACTGGCGGAATTGCCTAAGTGAAAAACTACATCCTCGACACCAACGTACTCCTCCACGACCCCCACTCCCTCCTGAACTTTCAGGAGAACAATGTCTTCATCCCCATCGAGGTGATCGAAGAGATTGACCGCTTCAAGCGAGAATCCTCCGAACTCGGACAGCACGCGCGCATGGTCTCGCGCATGATGGATGGATTCCGCGAGACGGGCAGCCTGAGCGAAGGCGTCAAGCTCCCCAACGGTGGCAAGCTGACCATCATTTTCAAGGATAAGAATGGTGCCGGAGCTGCCCCCATCAGCAACACGGTGGACAGCAAGATCGTTTCCCGTGCGCTGGATGTTCAGGCCGTCGACAAGAAGGTGCGGACCATCTTGGTCACGAAGGACATCAACCTGCGCATCAAGGCAGATGCGAGCGGTCTGCCAGCGGAAGATTATGAGACAGATCAGGTAAACATCTCGGACCTCTACACGGGCATGACGGAAAAAACCGTCTCTGCTGATGTCCTGGCCAAGTTCCGTGCCGATGAAGAACTCGAGCTGGACTCCTCCATGCGTTATAGCCCGAGCGAGTACTGCACACTCATTGATGAGGCGAATCCCAAGCGTACCGCGTTGACCAAGGTAGATCCGACGGGCAAAAAGCTCATCCCTATCGTGGATGTTCGTGAGGGCGTCTGGGGAATCAAGCCACGCAACCGTGAACAGCATTTCGCATTCGATGCGTTGCTGGATGACCGGATCAAGCTCGTCACGTTGATGGGCAAAGCGGGCACGGGCAAGACGCTCATGGCGATGGCAGCGGGATTGAAGCGCACCATCATGGACCGTGAGTTCCGCCGTGTGATCGTGGCGCGTCCGACGATCTCCATGGGCAAAGAGATCGGTTTCCTGCCGGGCACGCTGGAAGAGAAATTGAATCCGTGGATGCAGCCCATTCATGACGCGCTGGAGCTCTTGAGCGATCTGAACATGGGCAACGAGCATCGCCGCAGCGGCGATCTGATGCGTTCGGGTTCCATCGTGGTGGAGGCGCTAAGTTTCATCCGCGGTCGCAGCATCGCGAATCAGTACATGATCATCGATGAAGCGCAGAACCTGACGCCGCTGGAAGTGAAGACGATCATCACGCGCGCAGGTGAAGGCACGAAGATCATTCTCACCGGCGATCCTTACCAGATCGACAATCCGTACGTGGACTCCTCCTCCAACGGCTTCAACTATATCGTGAGCCGCTTCCGTCCGCATGCCATTGCGGCCCATATCGAGCTGCAGAAGGGTGAACGCTCGGAACTCGCGGAACTGGCGGCGAACATCCTTTAGGCACTACCAAAAGATACGCAGAAAGCTGGTGCAATCTTGCACTGGCAACTGCCAAAATCCGGTTGGCAGGAACTGGATTTTCACGTGACGCTTTGTTTGGGGCCGGGAATAGTCAGGCGGAGCTCTGCTCTGCCTTTTCAGGCCTGAAAAAGCACATGGTCAGGCCCAGTTTACAAAGTACAGAACCTGTCAAGAGGCGCTCGGCAGCAGCAGATGCCAAGCGCATGGCCCTGATCTATGGCTTCGTTGGAGGCTTCTGGATCATCCTATCGGACTTGCTGGTGAATCACTTCACGGAGACCCGTTTCGGGGATGACGTGGGGGACATGGGCAAAGGACTGCTCTTCGTTTTCATCACGGCGTTCGTCCTTTGGAGGCTGTTGCTCAAGGAATTGGTGCGGCGCGAGGAGATCACCCAGGAGGCTTTGCTTTATCAGCATCTCACAGAGTCATCTCATGACGCCATCTTCATGCTCGACCCGGAAAACCAATTCCGGATCGTCTACGCGAATGAGGCGGCAGTGAAGCATTTTGGCCATCCGCGCGAGCATCTCATGACGTTGCTGGTGCATGAGTGGAGTCCCACCTCCACCTTGGAACTGGCCGCGAAGATGTGGACGCGTATCCAAAACGAAGGTCATATCGGGTTTGACTCCACACATGTGCTGGCAGACAAGCGGATCGTGCCAGTGGAGGTCTCGGCCAACAAAGTGGTTTTCTGCGGGAAAGAATATCTGGCCGGTTCGTGGCGCAATATTTCGGAACGAAAACAGGCTGAAGCTGCTTTGCGTGAATCCCATCAACGCTATGAACTGGCATTGCAAGGCGCGGGCTTGGGTGCTTGGGATTGGAACATCCAGACGGGAAAGCTGATCCTTAACCGCCGCTGGGCTGAGATGTTGGGCTACAAGCTGGAGGAGTTGGATCTGACATTGGAGGCGTGGAGGAATCTGATCCACCCGGAAGACCTCCCGGCATCACAAAAAGCATGGGCCGATCATCTAACCGGCCTCACCGAACATTATACAGCCAAGATGCGGATGAAGACCAAGGCCGGCGGCTGGCTTTGGGTGATGAACACAGGCCGAGTCTTTGAAAGGGATGCCGCAGGCAAGCCTCTGCGTGCGCTCGGCACGCACCAGGATATCGATGTGCCGAAACGGGCGAAGCAAGCACTGGACGAGCAGCGCATGATGCTGGAGAGCATCCTGAACTCCGTGCCGCAGGGCATCTTCTGGAAGGACAGGAACAGCATATACTTGGGATGCAACAGGGTTTTTGCCAAAGCGGCAGGTTTGAAGAAACCTTCAGATATCATCGACCAGAATGATTTCGAACTGCCTTGGGGATCGAAAGAGGCGAAAAATTACGTGGCGGATGACCGGAGCGTGATGGAAACACGGACTCCCAAGATGAACATCATCGAACCCATCACGATGGCAGACGGTTCATTTCGCTGGGTAACAACATCGAAGACGCCACTGATCGGAAATGGTGGTGAGGTGTTTGGTATACTCGGTGTGTTCGAGGACATCACCGAGCGCAGGCAAGCACAGGAAGCTTTGCAGAGAAACGAACAGCTTTTCAGCGGTGTATACAACAGTTCGTCCGATGCGCTGTTCCTGGTGGATTGGGATACGCGGCTTATCACGGACTGCAATGCACAGGCGCTCAGGATTTTCGAGGCGAATTCCAAGGAGGAAGTCATCGGCCAGGCAGGGCATCAGTGGCATCGAATCCCCAGAACGGAGGAGCGGGCACGTCAGTCTCATGAGACGGTCGCAGCGGGGCGTGAATGGACTGAGGAGGTGGAATACAAAACGCTGAAGGGAAAATTCTTTTGGGGATTGTTTGCGGCCAGAAAGCTGGATTTGCCGGACAGCCGGACGGCGTTGGTGCGCATCACGGACATCACGTCACTGAAACGGATGCAGCAGCAGTTGCGGCAGGAGCGCGATTTCTCGCGTTGGACGATGGATGTTCTGCCCGGCGTCTTCTATGTCATCGAGGCGGACGGACGCATCCGGGCGTGGAACCCGCAATTGGAACGCGTCACCGGCCGAAATGCAGACCAGCTTAAAGGCGTGAACTGCATGGAGGTGCTCCATCCCGAAGACCATGCCCATACCATGCAGGCCATTGAAGCGGTATTCCGCAACGGGGAGGCGCAAGCGGAGGCGCGTCTCGTGGCACTGGATGGCACAGAACATCCGCATCATTTCCATGGCCGCCGCATCGAGATGGATGGACGTCCTTGTATCTTGGGCATAGGCATCGACACATCCGAGCGTAAGCGCAATGAAGCACGTTTGCTTCTGCAGGAATCTGCGCTCAATGCCGCGGCCAACGGCATCGTCATCACCAATTCCGAAGGCAAAATCGTGTGGTCAAATCCCGCGTTCAGCGCGCTCACCGGCTACGCGGCAGAAGAAGTGAGCGGCCTCACGCATCAAGTTTTGAAGTCGGGACGACAGGGAGGAGATTTTTATCAAAAACTGTGGCAGACGATTTCAACCGGTGAAGTTTGGCGGGGCGAACTCATCAACCGACGCAAGGATGGCACATTGTACGATGAGGAGATGACCATCACTCCGGTGCGGGGATCGGATGGCAAGGTGATAAACTTCATCGCCATCAAGCAGGACATCTCGCAGCGCAAGCAGATGGAAGCGCAGTATCTGCGGGCGCAACGCATGGAAGGCATTGGCATGCTGGCTGGTGGCATCGCGCACGACCTGAACAATGTGCTGGCACCGATCCTGATGTCCATTCAGCTCTTGCAAGAGATGCATCCGGACGATGACACGCGGGAGATTCTGCAAAGTTTGCAGGATTCTGCCCAACGCGGAGCCGACATCGTCCGTCAGGTGCTGACATTCGCACGGGGCATCAAGGGGGAACGATTGCTGGTAGCTCCGAAGCACCTGATCAAAGACATGGGACGTGTGGCACAGGAAGCGTTCCCCAGAAATATACGAGTCTCCACAGACATTCCGAATGACCTATGGAGCGTGACGGGTGATCCGACGCAATTGCATCAAGTATTGTTAAACCTCTCCATCAATGCGCGCGATGCGATGCCTGACGGCGGCACACTGCAGATCAAAGCCCATAATGAGACTGTGAAAAATTTACAGAGCGAACTGGGCATGCAGATCGCGGACGGAGATTATATGGTGGTATCGGTGAAAGACTCAGGCATGGGCATTCCTCCGGAATTGCATGAACGGATTTTCGAGCCATTCTTTACAACAAAAGAGCAAGGCAAAGGGACGGGATTGGGCCTGTCCACGGTGATGGGCATCGTGAAGAGTCATCATGGCTATCTGCGGATCGTCAGCGAATTGGGGAAAGGCGCGGAGTTCATGGTTTATTTGCCGGCGGTCAAAGATGCGGTTTCACACGTAGCGGTGATCGAGAAGACAGCTCCGCCACAGGGCCACGGCGAACTGATCCTGGTGGTGGATGATGAACCGGCCATTGTGGATGTAGCCCGTGATATTTTGGTAAGACATGGGTATCGGGTACTGACAGCCTCCGATGGCACGGAAGCCCTTACCCAGATCGCACAAAACCACGGCAAGGTGCATCTGGTGGTAACGGACATCATGATGCCCTTCATGGATGGTGTCGCGTTGGTGCGAAGTTTGAGACGGATGGCACCAACCATCAAGGTGATCGCGGCCAGCGGACTCGCCTCTGGCGCATCAATGGTGAACAAGGTGGATGAACTGCGACGTCTGGGAGTTCCGCCGATCATGCACAAGCCGTTCTCGGCTGAAAAGTTGCTGAATAATATCAGCTTGGTCTTGAGCGGCGAAACGCTTGAGCCTGAACCATCAGACCGGTCTTCTTCGTCTCAAAGGTAGTTCTGCGTTACGTCGCACGCGTTGACACCGCCTCGCCCACGTCCTAGGTTGACCGGACCATATGAGCGCCTTACTGGAGTCCTTGATCGAATTGATCCGCCGCACATCGGCAGAAATCCCCGATGACGTGCAGAAAGCCATCCTGACTTCGCTGGAGAATGAGAAGAAAGGGACGATCGCGGAATCAGCCTTCAAGATCATCGAGGCGAACATCAAGCTGGCGAAGCAGAAGTCCCAGCCTATCTGTCAAGACACTGGCAGTATCATTTTCTACGTGGAATGCCCCGTTGGTTTCGATCAAATCACTTTTGAAGAGACAGCGCGCCAGGCTGTGACCGCTGCCACGAAGAAGGGTTATCTGCGCCAGAACTCGGTGGATTCGCTCACGGGCAAGAACGATGGCACGAATGTCGGCCCCGGCGCTCCGACGGTGCATTGCCATCAGCATCGCTCGAACGAGATCAAGGTCTCGCTCATGCTCAAGGGTGGCGGTTGCGAGAATGTCGGCGCGCAATACTCGCTGCCGAGCGAGAAGCTGAAGGCGAATCGCGATCTGGATGGTTGCCGCAAGGTGATCCTCGATGCCGTTCTGCAAGCGCAAGGTAAGGGTTGCGGTCCGGGTATTCTCGGCGTGTGCATCGGTGGTGATCGCGCGACGGGTTATGAATTCAGCAAGCAGCAGTTCTTGCGCACGATCGAAGATCGCAATCCGAATCCGGAACTGGATGCGCTGGAGCAGGACATTCTGAAGACAGCGAATGAATTGGGCATCGGGCCGATGGGTTTCGGCGGCAAGACGACATTGCTGGGCGTGAAGATCTGCGCGGCGAATCGCTTGCCTGCGTCATTCTTCGTGAGCATCAGTTACATGTGCTGGGCTTACCGGCGCCAAGGCGTGATCCTTTCCAACGAGTCGAAAATCGAGAAGTGGCTCTACTAACAGGCTTATGACTCATCTAACCGCTCCATTTACCGAAGAAAAGATACGCGCGCTCAAGGTGGGCGATGCCGTGGAGATCACGGGCATCCTCTACACAGGTCGCGATGCCGTGCACAAGTATCTGCATGAAGGCGGCACCTTGCCCGAGGGCGTGAGCTTCAAGGACGGCATCATCTATCACTGCGGCCCGGTGGTCATCAAAGATGAACAGGGCAAGTGGAAGGTGACGGCGGCAGGGCCGACGACATCCATCCGCGAGGAGCCTTATCAGGGGCATATCATCAAGGATTTCGGGTTGCGCGGGGTCATCGGCAAGGGCGGCATGGGTGATCGCACGCTCGCAGCGAACAAGGAATTCGGTTGTGTGTATCTGCACGCGATCGGTGGCGCAGCACAAGTACTGGCGGAGTGCATCAAGTCCGTGCGGAACGTGTATTTCCTGGAAAAATTCGGATCACCGGAAGCGATCTGGGAACTGGAAGTGGAACGTTTCCCGGTGGTGGTAACGATGGATTCACACGGCGGCTCGCTGCATCAGGAAGTGTTTAACAACAGTCAGGCGGAGCTGGCGAAGAGGCTGTGAGTCGGGGGAATCGTTAAAAAGGTTAAAATAGTTAAACCGTTGAAGCGTGTTCTTACGTTTCAACGGTTTTAACTTTTTAACGAATTAAGGCTAGAGCCTCCTCACGTCGGCTGCTACGGGGCGGTAGGCGCCACTTCCTGCGGTCCCTTGCCGCCGTTCACGAGGAACAGCACGGCCATGCGGACGGCTAGACCATTGGTCACCTGTTGCAGAATGACGGATTGATCGCAATCCGCCACCTGGCTGTCGATCTCCACCCCGCGATTGATGGGGCCGGGGTGCATGATCATCACATCCGGTTTCAAGCGGCTGAAGCGAGCTTTGTTGATGCCGAAGAGGCTGGTGTACTCGCCGATGCTCGGGAACATGGCCTTGCGCTGGCGTTCGTGCTGGATGCGCAGGAGGTTCACCACATCCGCACCGCGCACGGCTTCATCGAGATTCCAAGTCACTTTGCACCCCATCTTCTCGAACACTTTCGGGACGAGAGTGGACGGTCCGCAAAGGGTGACATTCGCGCCGAGTTTCAAGAGTGCCCAGATGTTTGAGCGGGCGACGCGGCTGTAGAGGATGTCACCGAGAATGGTGACGTTCAGGCCGGCGATCTTGCCCTTCTTCTCGCGGATGGTGAAAGTGTCGAGCAAGGCTTGCGTGGGATGTTCATGCGCGCCATCGCCAGCGTTCACCACGCTGGATTTCAGGAAGCGGGAGAGGAAATGCGGTGCTCCGGTGGCGCTATGACGGATGATGATGATGTCCGCATTCAGCGCTTCGAGATTGCGCGCGGTGTCCTTCAGCGTCTCGCCTTTCTTCAGTGAAGAAGCTTCGGCGGAAAAATTGATGACGTCCGCCGAGAGACGTTGCGCGGCGAGCTCGAAGCTGATGCGCGTGCGCGTGGATGGCTCCACGAAGAGGTTCACGACCGTTTTGCCACGGAGCGCAGGGACTTTCTTGATGGCGCGTTCACCGACGGCTTTAAACGCGGTGGCGGTATCGAGAATCGTAGTGATCTCGTCCGCGGTGAGGGACTCGATGTCCAGCAGATGACGTTTGTTCCAGCTCATACGCGTTCCAGGTAAACGGTGTCGTCGCCCTGATCTTCTTTCAATTTCACGTCCACGTTCTCATTGCGAGCGGTGGGGATGCTCTTGCCCACGAAGTCCGCCTTGATGGGCAGTTCGCGATGGCCGCGATCGACCAGCACAGCGAGCTGGATGCGACGCGGGCGACCGAGGTCTTTCAAGGCATCCATGGCAGCGCGCGTGGTGCGGCCGCTGAAGAGCACGTCATCCACGAGCACGACGACCTTCCCGGTGATGTCCACCGGGATCTGCGTGGGTTGGACGTTCGGTGTGTGGTTCGTATCCAAGTCATCGCGATAGAAATTCACATCGAGCACTCCGTGAGGAACGGCGTGACCGCAGACTTGTTCGAGCAAGGTGGAGAGACGTTTGGCCAGGTGAATGCCGCCGCGTTGCACGCCCACGACGATGGTGTCCGTGCTGACGTCGTTGCGTTCGGCGATCTCATGCGCCATACGACTTAAAGTGCGCTGGAGCGCACTGGCGTTCATGATGGTGATCCGGTCAGGCATACAAAAAAGAAAAGGGCCCGCAGCTCAGTGCAGGCCCGTCGAAATGGTGTACAAGATTCATTCTGGTTCCTTGGCAGCCTCTCAGGACCGCCTTAAAGGAAAAAATATAATGCTCGGCGAAAAGTTTAGGCGGCTTGGGACTGTCGGGCTTTACGCCACTTGGACCGGTGATGAATGATCCAATCCGTCAGTGCCCGCTCGAATCCGATATCGTAACCCGCCTTCTCGGACTCGATCCATTTATGCCGCAAAATCTCTTCGCGCTCTGCTTGAAACTCGCGATAGAGTGACGAGTTTTTCAGCAAATCGTTCCCGCCCGTAATGCTCTTTGTCTCAGAGGACATACTCACTGTAATAGAGGCGTCGAATTGTTAACCGAATGTAACACCACTCCCCCGGATGACAATCCTGAATTTGGGATGAGGGAGACTACGTAGTCGCTTCTGTTAACCGTTGGTAATCAACCAAGTTGCTCGCGCAGCTTCTTCGCCACTTCGAGGAATGCCTGACCGGGCGGCTTATCTGCGAGCGACACAGCGACGGGCACGCCTTGATCGCCACCTTCGCGGATCTCCGTGTAGATGGGAATCTCTCCCAAGAACGGGATATCCAAACGCGCCGCTTCACCGCGTCCGCCACCGTGACCGAAAATCTCCACACGTTCGCCGTTCGGCGTGGTGAAGTAGCTCATGTTTTCCACGATGCCCAAGAGGGGCACATTCACCTTCTGAAACATCGAAATGCCCTTGCGCACAACGCCTAAGGAAGCTTCCTGCGGAGTGGTGACAATGACGCCGCCATCGAGCGGAGCGGTCTGGCAAAGGGAGAGCTGTGCATCGCCTGTACCGGGAGGCAGATCGACCAGTAGGTAATCGAGATTTCCCCAGTCCACTTGGCTGAAAAATTGTTGAATCGTCTTCTGGATCATCGGCCCACGCCAGATCACGGGTTGATCGGGATCGAGGAGGAAACCCATGCTCATGAGTTTGACGCCATGATTGAAAAGCGGGACGAGTTTTTCATCCGGGCTGACAATCGGACGCTCATGCACGCCCATCATGAGCGGAATGCTGGGGCCGTAGATATCGCAATCTAAGAGGCCGACATCGGCACCGAGCTTAGCAAGAGCACAAGCGAGATTCGCCGAGCAGGTGGATTTGCCCACGCCGCCTTTACCGCTCGCGACGGCAACGATGCGTTTGATGCCGGGAATTTTATTCGAGGCTGGCGCAGCACCACTTGCAGGCGCACCGGGACTGGTGGCCGCAGGTGCTGGACGCACATCCACATGCACGGCCCGGATGTCGGGCAAGGCCTGCAGGAGCTTGGTGGATTCCGTTTTGATCTGCTGGGCGATCTCAGGATTGTTCGTGGTCAATTGCATCGCGACGTGGATCGCGCCATTGCTCACGGCCACCTGTTTCACGAGGCCAAAGGAAACGATATCGCGCGAGTAACCGGGATACTTCACGGTTTTCAGCGCGTTCAGAATGTCATTCTCGGTCACCATGTTTGTGAGGGCTACTGTGTGGGGAGAGAGGCAAGCGCGCAAGAGGGAGAATTTTTAAAATCGTCTGGCAAATGAAATGACGATAAATGCGATTCATCTGCACCGAAGTGGATTTCAGTCAATGAAATCAGGTATAAACTGAAGCTGACTTTGAAAGGGCTGTAAGCCGAATTTTGTCTGCTTCAGCCTCACGGCTGAAGGAGAGAATCATTTGTCTGCGCAGCCAGTACCCGAAACCTGGCCGGTTTCCCGGACCACGAAGCGGGCCGCTTCTCGGTTTCCTATTTGGCCTTGCTCCCGACGGGGTTTTCCGCGCCTCCGCGATTGCTCTTGGAGCGGTGGGCTCTTGCCCCACCCTTTCACCCTTACCGGCCGGACCGAAGTCCGGCTTAGGCGGTTTGTTTTCTGTGGCACTTTCCGTCGACTGGTCTCGCACCAGTCTCCCGCGTGTATCTCTTGCGAGTTACGCGGCGTCGCGCCCTGTGGAGTTCGGACTTTCCTCCCGCCGTTGCCGGCGAGCGATCCTCCGCCCTTTCAAAGTCAGTTTCACTCTACGTTTTCACGCGTGAAAACACAAGCGGAGAGAGAAAATGAAAAATCGTTTTCGTGCGGTGTTTATTGCACGAAAACGACTTTTTGAAAACGTGATGCTTTGGGGAAAATCAATCGGACACGGTGAGATCCATGTCCCGCGTGTAGTAGAGAATGCGACCGCAATTCGGGCAACTGACGATCTCTTGCTGGCCTTGGCAACCAACGATGACTTGAGTGGGAAGCTTCATGTGGCACCCACCGCAGGCACTGTGGACGACACCAACAAGTGCACGACCGGCTTTATTTTTGAAAAGACGATCATAACGGCTAAGTGCTGATTCATCAGAAACAGCGGCTGCGTATTCCGGGCGTTTGGCTTGAAGCGCGGCGAGTTCTGATTTCAATACGCTTTCGCGTTCAGAAAGTTTGGCGAGCATGCCGTCCAAGACGGTTTTGTCAGCCTTGGCGACATCCGTAGCCTTAGTGACAGCGACTTTCGCAGAATCAATCTGTTCCATCACACCGAGTTCCACGTCTTCAATGCCGCTAATCTCCTTTTTGCAGGTCTCGATCTGGCTCGCAAAAGCCTTATATTCTTCGTTTTTCTTGGTCTGGGATTGTTGCGTGGCGTACTTGCGGATGAGTTCCTGCTTGGCTTCGACATCCAGCTCGAGACGTTTACGCTCGGATTCGAGTTGTTTGAGCTGGGTTTTGGCGTTTTCCAAGGCTTGGGTGGAGCCGCTGATCTTGGAATTCGCAGCTTGACGCTGCGGGCCTACACCGGAAAGTTCTTCCTGAGTCTTGAGAATCTTTTGATCGTGAGACTGGAGGACCAGGAGTTTTTCAATGACGTCGAGCATGCTTGGCTGAAAAGTGAGGAGACGGTATCGGGCAGAACCAAGGGCGTCAACGGAACATCACGGAAAGTGGGAGAAATTTTTGATACTTTGCGTGAAGCGAATAAAATGAAGATGTGTAAAAGCAAAAAGACCGGTCTGAACTGCACAGACCGGTCTTTTTTTAGAAAGAATTGGCGCCTACCTACTCTCGCGGAAGCTATACAACCACTACCATTGGCAACGCAGTGTTTGACGGCCGAGTTCGGGATGGGATCGGGTCGGACCACTGCTTTATAAGCACCAAAAAGTTTTAAAGAACGTTGTTCTCTGAAATCTGCACATAGAGACATGTCGAATAGAGCAGACATGTTTCGCGAGTCAAAAATCGCAATTTCCTGTGAAGGAAAAAAGCGATCAAGCCGCACGACCGATTAGTATTAGTCCGCTGAACAGATTACTCTGATTACACGCCTAACCTATCAACCCGGTAGTCTTCCGGGGGTCTTTAGGGACTTGCGTCCGGGAAACCATATCTTGGGAGGAGCTTGGCACTTAGATGCTTTCAGCGCTTATCTCTTCCGCACATGGCTACGCAACGATGCTCCTGACGGAACAATTGCCACACCAGAAGTGCGTCTAACCCGGTCCTCTCGTACTAAGGTTAGAACCCCTCAAGTTTCCTGCGCCCACAGTGGATAAGGACCGAACTGTCTCACGACGTTCTGAACCCAGCTCGCGTACCGCTTTAACCGGCGAACAGCCGGACCCTTGGGACCTTCTCCAGCCCCAGGATGCGATGAGCCGACATCGAGGTGCCAAACCGGATCGTCGATGTGAACTCTTGGATCCGATCAGCCTGTTATCCCTAGCGTACCTTTTGTCCGTTGAGCGACAGCAATTCCACATTCTACTGTCGGATCATTTGGGCCTGCTTTCGCATCTGCTCGACTTGTTGGTCTTACAGTTAACCTGGCTTATACCCATACGCTCGACGCATGGTTGCAAACCATGCTGAGCCAAGCTTCGCGCTCCTCCGTTACCGTTTGGGAGGAAACCGCCCCAGTCAAACTGACCCGCACGCACTGTCCCCCACCTGGCTTCACAGGGTTGAGGTTAGAATTCTAATTAACGAAGAGTGGTGTTTCACATTGCGACTCCATGAGAACCGAAGCCCTCACTTCAAAGTCTCCCACCTACGCTACGCATCATTAATCAGAACACAATACGAGCTTACAGTAAAGGTGCATAGGGTCTTTCCGTCCTACTGCGGGCAGGCGGCATCTTCACCGCCGTTACAGTTTCGCCGAGATCCTCTCCGAGACAGTCGTTCAGTCGTTACAAGATTCGTGCAGGTCGGAACTTACCCGACAAGGAATTTCGCTACCTTAGGACCGTTATAGTTACGGCCGACATTCACGGGGACTTAGGCACCGAGCTTCGCCTTGCGGCTAACAAAGCACCTTGATCTTTCCGCATTGGTCACTTGTCACACCCTATACGTAGTCTTCACGACGTGGCAGAGTGCTGTGTTTTTGTTAAACAGTCGCTAAACGCAATTTACTGAGACCCACCGAAGTGGGCACCCCTTCTCCCGAAGTTACGGGGCTAATTTGCCGAGTTCCTTAGAGAGGTTTCTCTCGCGCGCCTTAGTGCACTTACACTCACCCACCTGTGTCGGTTTACGGTACGGGTACCATGGGGAACAGCTGCAAGCTTTTCTCGACAGATTGTCCGGTGATACGCTTCGGCCGAAGCCTAAGCTCAACATTCGATTGTCTAGTCACTTTTCTCTCTGCGTCACTCACAGCCTTAACCCATGCCAGCGCAGGAATATTAACCTGCTGTGCATCGATTACGCCTTACGGCCTCATCTTAGCTCCCGGCTAACCCTGGGAGGACGAACCTGGCCCAGGAAACCTTGGGTTTACGGCGACCAGAATTCTCATCTGGTTTATCGCTACTCGTGTCTGCATTCTCACTACTCAGCGCTCCACCGTTCATTCCTGTTCGGCTTTACCGCACTGAGTACGCTCTCCTACCAAATAAGAAGATCGAAATCTTCTTAAGTCCGCAGCTTCGGTATATAGTTTAATCGCCAATCATTTTCGGCGCGACATCGCTCGATGAGTCAGCTATTACGCACTGTTTAAATGATGGCTGCCTCTAAGCCAACATCCTCACTGTCTAAGCAACGTCACATCCTTTCCACTTAACTATATTCAGGCACCTTAGCTGGCGGTCTGGGCTGTTGCCCTCTCGGCTACGAAACTTATCTCTCGCAGCCTGACTGCTGGATTAATGGGACCCAAGGCATTCGGAGTTTGATTGGTTTTGGCATCCTGGTGTGGACCCTAAGCCATCCAGTGCTCTACCTCCTCGGGGTACTTATCCAACGCTAGCCCTCAAACTATTTCGGAGAGAACCAGCTATCACGGGGTTTGATTAGTCTTTCGCTCCTACTCACAAGTCATCTCAGGATTTTTCAACATCCACGAGTTCGGTCCTCCACTGCATGTTACTGCAGCTTCAACCTGCTCATAAGTAGATCACCTCCGCTTCGGGTCTATTGCCAGCGACTTGACGCGCATTTCGCACTCGCTTTCGCTTCGCCTCCGCTGCAGAACAGCTTAGGCTTGCCACGGACAATAACTCGCAGACTCATTATGCAAAAGGCAGGCGGTCACCCTTACGGGCTCCCACACATTGTAGGCAGATGGTTTCAGGTTCTATTTCACTCCCCTAGCAGGGGTTCTTTTCGCCTTTCCCTCGCGGTACTAGTTCACTATCGGTTGCCAAGTAGTATTTAGCCTTATCCCGTGGTCGGGACAGATTCATGCAGAGTTTCACGTGCACCGCATTACTTGGGATACCCCTAGACTCCTCGAGATTTTCGCGCACCCGGCTGTCACGGTCTATGGCCGACGTTTCCACATCGTTACGCTAATCCTTCAGATATCACATTGAGGTCCCACAACCCCGGAAGGACAAGTCCTTCCGGTTTAGGCTCCTCCGCTTTCGCTCGCCACTACTTACGGAATCAGTTCGTTTTCTTTTCCTGGGGTTACTGAGATGTTTCACTTCACCCCGTCTTGCTTCTTTGGACTATGAATTCATCCAAAGATACTAGCCGATTAAAGCTAGTGGGTTGTCCCATTCGGAAATTCCCGGATCACAGCCTGTTTGCGGCTTCCCGGGACTTATCGCAGCTTACTACGTCCTTCATCGCCTCTTGGCACCAAGGCATCCACCATAAGCCCTTAGTAGCTTGATCACAAAATTACCTGTTGATTTCTCAACAGTAACTCAGCGAAACATGTATTAATTGCCCTATTACTAACAATTTCTTCTATGTGCAGATGTCAAAGAACTTTGCGATGCTTCCACTTGATAACGTTTAAGCTATCAAGATTCCGTATCACGAAATCAATTTGTTACTGAAGTGGTGGGCCTGACTGGATTCGAACCAGTGACCCTGCGCTTATCAAGCGCATGCTCTAACCAACTGAGCTACAGGCCCATGAAAGTCTCACATTGGACCTTGAATGGTGGAGCTGAGGAGAGTCGAACTCCTGACCTATAGCTTGCAAAGCTACCGCTCTACCAACTGAGCTACAGCCCCATGGCCGGAGCCAAATTGGCCAACGGAATAATTTCCACTTCCGTATTACAAAGAACAGTTGCTCTTTTGAGAGCTGAATTGTGCGATAAGGTGAGCCCACAACCCCGAAGGGTTGCTCCGACCTAGGGTATCTGATTGCTCAGACCCGTAGTTCTCCTTAGAAAGGAGGTGATCCAGCCGCAGGTTCCCCTACGGCTACCTTGTTACGACTTCATCCCAATCACCATCCATACCTTCGGCGCCGGCTTCCTTGCGGTTAGCATAGCGACTTCGGGTACAAACGGCTTTCATGATGTGACGGGCGGTGTGTACAAGGCCTGGGAACGTATTCACGGCGCCGTAGCTGATGCGCCATTACTAGCGATTCCAGCTTCATGTAGTCGAGTTGCAGACTACAATCTGAACTGGGCCCGGTTTTCTGAGATTTGCTTCACCTCACGGTTTCGCGTCCCTTTGTGCCGGGCATTGTAGTACGTGTGCAGCCCTGGTCGTAAGGGCCATACTGACTTGACGTCATCCCCACCTTCCTCCTCGTTTAAGCGAGGCAGTCTGTCCAGAGTGCTCCCAATTAAGGGGTGGCAACAGGACACAGGGGTTGCGCTCGTTGCGGGACTTAACCCAACATCTCACGACACGAGCTGACGACAGCCATGCAGCACCTGTGCTAGCTGGTATTGCTACCTCGTCACCCTTTCAGGCTCCTACTACTAGCATGTCAAGACCAGGTAAGGTTCTTCGCGTTGCATCGAATTAAGCCACATACTCCACCGCTTGTGCAGGCCCCCGTCAATTTCTTTGAGTTTTAATCTTGCGACCGTACTCCCCAGGCGGCACGTTTATCGCGTTAGCTACGCCACGAACGGGGTCGAATCCGCTCACAGCAAACGTGCACCGTTTACAGCTAGGACTACCAGGGTATCTAATCCTGTTTGCTCCCCTAGCTTTCGTGCCTCAGCGTCAGGATTTGTCCAGGGACTCGCCTTCGCCACTGGTGTTCCTCTCAATATCTACGCATTTCACTGCTACACTGAGAATTCCAGTCCCCCCTCCAAACCTCGAGTGAAGTAGTTTCCAATGACATTTCGGAGTTGAGCTCCGAGCTTTCACACCAGACTTACTCCACCGCCTACGCACCCTTTACGCCCAGTGAATCCGAACAACGCTTGGGACCTCTGTATTACCGCGGCTGCTGGCACAGAGTTAGCCGTCCCTTCCTCTTTCGCTACAATCAGCTCACTAAATATTCAATAGTAAGGTTTGTTCGCAAATGACAGGGGTTTACGGATCGAAACCCTTCATCCCCCACGCGGCGTCGCTCCTTCAGGCTTGCGCCCATTGAGAAAAATTCTCGACTGCTGCCACCCGTAGGTGTCTGGACCGTGTCTCAGTTCCAGTGTGGCTGGTCGTCCTCTCAGACCAGCTACCCGTCTTAGCCTTGGTGAGCCGTTACCTCACCAACTAGCTGATAGGTCGCGGGCTTATCGCGAAGCGCCAGGCCTTACGGTCCCCAGCTTTGATCAATCGAAGATGCCTCCAACGGATCACATTCGGTATTAGCTCGCCTTTCAGCGAGTTATCCCCAACTTCGCGGCAAATTACCCACGCGTTACGCACCCTTTCGCCGCTGAACACTCCGAATATTGCTACCCGAAATGTCCCGCTCGACTTGCATGTCTTATCCACGCCGCCAGCGTTCGTTCTGAGCCAGAATCAAACTCTCCGTAGAAAGTTTTGACTTCTGTTGCGAATCCGTAGATTCGCGTTTATTAGTCACTTGTTAAGATTAATCTCTCAGACTTCAGTTAAGAAGCCTTTGAGAGGGCTCTAAAACTTATCGCACAATTCAACTTTCAAAGAGCAATCGAGTGTTTCCACTCAAAATTTTCCCGTTTTAGGGGATAAAAAACCCGAGAGGCTTTCGACTTACAACTTACTCGGCCTCTCAGTGCCTTTCATCAACTAACTGCGCTTACTTTAGAGACGATTAATTTCGCGTCAACAACTTTTCGTAACATTTTTTACTTTGTTACCGATCAGTTGTCGCTGCGTTCACCGTTCACTTTCTTCGCTCACCGTGTCGCGCACCAACGAGAACGAAGATATACTAAGATTGTTTCAGCACAAGAGGTTTTTAAAATTATTTTCGACACACCCCACTTTTCACCCCTCTAAAACACCCCATTTCCTACCCTTGGAAAACCCCATTTCATCCTTTATCCATGCCCCTTTCGTCGCTCTCTGCTTTCTCCAATTTCAGCTCCTTTATTTTTTCTGAAAGTTTTTTCATTTTTTCGTCTCATCTCTCTGTTGTGGACCTCAAAAACCTCTCAATCCGTCACCGAAAAGTCACCTAAAGCGCTTTTCTGTGCTTTTGCATAAACCCCTCTATTTCGTTACATAAAACATTTAATCATAATAGGTTACGTATGTTTAGAAGCACAAAGCATTCTTTTTCCCCACATTCAGATCACTGAATCTCTGCTTTTCCATCCGCATCTCAGCCCATTCACCCTCTGAACTGGCTCATAGCCTCATAAAACCTCAATAAATTGGGCATTTTCAGCCTATTACAAACCTTCAGTCATAGCCTTCACCCATGAATACCTTTATGGATTCACCCACTAAACCCGCCGGAAATCAGCCAGCGAGAGGCACGAATACACCTAAATCTCCCCCTCAAATCCCCCATTCTTCGCCAATATAACGGACTAACTGGGACCTGCGCCTATGCCTTTAGCGCCTAGTTTCCGGCCTTGATCGGCCATTTCGTAGCAGAATATCAGCCTTATTGCCCATTTCCTCTCCCCATTAGCCGAAACATTCTCCCGAGTCAGCACGGTCAGGAATGCAGATACCTCCCATTTGCCCGAACGGTTTACTCTTACTAGAAGCCGCTTCTTTTCCATTCGAGCTTGGTCATTCCTCAATTTCCTACATTATTCACCTCACCCATGAGTCCTGCCGCACCCATTATAAAGCGCCGCTGGCTCATAGTTTTCACCATCTTCCTACTGCTTGCCGCCATCTTCTGGTGGTCCCGCTCCGGTCCTACCGAACTCGACCGCTACAAGGCCCAACTCATCGCCCAAGGCGAGATCCTTGATCTCGATAAACTCGCCCCGAAACGCACGGGCACAGAGCCGGACGGTGATGAACCCATGCGCCAGACCGTCCGCCAGTTGACCAATGATCTCGTCCCTAAATCCCTTTGGTTCATGTTCACCACCACCAATGGTGTTCAGAAGATCGAGTGGAACTACATCACCGGACAGCATCACAGCAATACCCTCACGCGCATCCAGAACGGCGTCGCGGAGATCGAAAACAAACGTCACAGCCTGCTTGTTCTCCATCATGGCCTGACCAATTTGCCGGCGGAAAAAGGGGGTGATTACCGGCAGATCCTCAACCATCCCAAAATCAACTTCGTCCAGCGCCGCACCATTTCCCAATTTCTCCATCATGCCATTGTGCTGGATGCCTATGCCGGTCGCTATGGAGATGCCTTCACGAATCTCCTCACCTCCTTGCGCCTGGCCCAGCACCATCGTGAGGAATGGACCTTGGTGAACCAGATGGTGCGCACGGCCGTCGTCAGACTCCCCTTGGAAGATCTCAATTACGGCCTCGCCCTGCACGCATGGGATGATGCCCAACTCGCCGAACTGCACGCCCACATCGCTCCCATTTCGCTCGTCACAAACGTGTATCAAGCCCTCCTTTACGAACGCGCCGTGGGCCTCGCCTTCTTCGCCGAAGCCCGGCGGGATGCCCATTCTGCGGCCACCAACGCTTATTTCGTTCCGTATTCCTACAATTGGAAACGGCGCCTCCACACCACGCTCTGGAGTCATTTCGCCATCGATGAGGACGAACTCAACTTCCTTAAAATCTCCCAACAGCGACTCGATCTTATCCGCCCAAATCTGATCTCCCCAAACTGGGCTGGTGTGCCGGACCAATTACGCAGCGATTGGGAAACGCTGTTTCGCCCCGCCACCACTTACTCCTCCCAATTGAAACTCAATTTTACCGGAGCGCTCTACTCCTCTATGGATTCGGGCCTGACCACCCTCCTCTTCGCCGAAGCCTGTCGCCAGCAAGCCATCGCCGCCATCGCCCTGGAACGTCACTGGCTTAAACACCGCCGCTATCCCGACGCCTTGGAAAAACTCATGCCTGACTACCTCTCCCAGCTTCCCCTCGACCCCATTGATGGCCGTCCCATGCGCTATCGCCTGAATGTAGATGGCACCTACACCCTATGGTCCATCGGCTTCGACGGGAAAGACAATCAGGGAGATCCCTTCAACCCCGATCCGCAAAAACATAACTCCCTCAAAAAGACCCGCGATTTCGTCTGGCCCCGGATCAACCCTACAGATTTACCCCAATAATAGTCCTCGCCCCCCAATGTACTGTCGGCATCTTGCCGGCAGTCCCACCCCCAGCCGTCGCCGCGGCTCAAACTCTTCCTTTCTCTCAATGTTCGGATTTTGATGTTTCCCCATCTTCATATAGGCCCGCCGGTGCAACCGGCCTTGAACTTTGAAGATCGACCCCCTTAAACTCCCACTCACCAATGAGCCCCGCCGCATCCGCCAATAAAAAGCGCCGCTGGCTCATCACCCTCTCCGTTCTTTTACTGCTCGCCACCATCTTCTGGTGGTCCCGCTCCGGCCCTACCGAACTCGACCGCTACAAAGCCCAACTCATCGCCCAAGGCGAAATCTTCGACCTCGACCAAATAGCCCCAAAACGCACCGGCAGTGAACCCGATGGTGATGCCCCCCTCGAACAAGCCGTCAAAAAATTCAAACAAAACATCCAGCAGATGAAGGTCGGACTCTTCACGCTGGAACATTCCACCAATTCCCATTGGCGCGTTATCTGGTACGCCAATACCAATGCCCTCACCCCGGCCCAACGCGCACCCTTATGGCAACAAATGGAAGCGGATATGGAAAACCGCCGCGCCGATCTTCTCCTGCTAAGCCAGGCCCTGAAAAATCCCCCACTCGAAAAAGGCGGCGATTATCGCGATAATCTCAATTATCCAAAGGTAAACTACCACCTGCGCCGCTCCACCGCCTACCTGCTGCAAAACGCCGTCATTGCCGATACGCATGCCCGCCGTGGCGATGATGCCGCCACCAGCATGATCGCCCTCTTCGACCTGACCGATCTACAACGCGAAGAATGGTCCGTCGTCAATCAGGTGACACGCCCCGCCATCACCAGCCTTTCCCTCAGTGCTCTCAACTTCGGATTGGAATCACGCATCTGGTCTGAACCACAACTCTCCACCTTCCAACGGCGTCTGGAAAACATCTCCCTCGTCACAAATTTCAACCACGCTCTCTTATATGAACGGGCCTATGGAGTTCGTAGTTTTAAGCTGGCACGAGAGGAATCCTTTTCCGTGAACTTTAAGGGCGGTTACGATAATCCATGGGCACCTCTCCTCACCCTCTACTGGCATTCTGGTGGTCAAAACCATGATGAACACCTCTTCCTCCGCACCCAGCAGGAACGGCTCGATATCAGCCGCGTTCAAGCACAATCACCGCACTGGTCGGATGCCATCAAGCAACTCGAAGCCATCGATGCCAGCATCCCCTATGGCAGTCAAAAGCCCAACCTGGATGGCAAGAGCTGGCTCACGCAAAACCTCACCCTCCGTATTGTTAAAGCCTTCTCCATTCTCGCCTTGGCCGAAACCCGCCGCCAGCAAGCCATCGTAGCCACCGCCCTCGAACGCCACCGCCTCAAACACGGCCACTATCCGGACACCCTCGCAAAACTCATCCCCGATTTCCTAGCACAAATCCCCCACGACCCCATGGATGGCCGCCCCTTGCGCTATCGCCTAAACCCGGACGGCACCTTCACCCTCTGGTCCATCGGCTTCGACGGCAAAGACGACGGTGGCGATTTCTCCATGCCCGATCCCAAGAAACAAAACTTCCCCCAAGACGCCCGTGATCTGGCATGGCCCCGCCTTGATCCAATCGACCTTCCTCCTAATCCGTGAAATTTCGTGTTCCGTCTGTGGCAAAAACTTCCCCAAAAAACTGAACACTTCAAACTGAAAACTTGAAACTCAACCCGTGGGATACCCCGGGAAAAACTGGCTCAACCGCGTGATCGCGCTCTGCTTGTTGATGTTGTTCGGGTGACGCACCAGCACCTTGTATTTGTCCGCCAGCGTGTTCGGGTTCTGCCCGAGCTGCACCAGATACTCGATCAGGCACACCGCATCATTCGCCACCCAGTCGAAGACCTCATCCTCGCTGAACAACCGGCTGTCCGCCCAGGTCCGGTTCAGGCAGCCCATCAACGTATCCCGCACAAAGGCCGGACGGCTCACTGCCAATGCCTGGTAAAACTTCGCTCCTTTGCCGATCGGTGCCGTCTTGCACATGTCCGTCAGGAACGGCACCGCTTCTTCCGCCGGCAGATTTCGCGCAATGCTGTTCGCCACGGATTCCCAGGAAGCTACATCCCCGTTCTTCATGATGAACCTGAGCACATCTCCCAGATGCGGAAACCGCGCTTGCGTCACTGCCTGGCAAAAATCCGCCCGCTCCACCGGTGTCCACGCGCCCCACTCCTGCTCCAACTGGGCCACGGAAATCGTCGCCGAGCCGTCCGCAAACTTCGACTCGAAGAGTTTCGTCTGCAGATCGTCCATTTCATACTGGCGCGACCAGCGGGTTTCTTTGACCAATTGCATGGTTTCAGCACCACAAAAACGTGGCGGTGCCGTGACTAGAACAAAAACCCTCCCCGCCCGCCAGTCCAAATAATACACGAAATCTGCCTCAAGACAGGGCATGCCAGCCCTTTCTTCATTCTACCTTTTTAATTCTTCCTCCCCCGGCTTACATCTCCACCCGCATCCCATCGGTCGCGAATGTGAAAGGAATCTCTCCCAAATACCTCGACGCCAGCTTGTTGATCGCCGTCTGTTCCTCCCGATACTGCCGCGCCACATGCATGAACACGATGCGCCCGATATCCCGCCCTTTTAGATAACGGAACAGGTCTTTCGGCTCAAAATGCGCCAGCTCACACACCAAAAGATCCACCGGCTTCTCCAATAACGGGTCCAAATCCTTCGGTGCTCCAATGTCCGCACTGTGGGCGATGCGCAGTTTCGCCGTCTCCAACAAAAAACTATAGGCCGCGAACTCCAACGGATACTTGCGCTGGAAAGATTTCCGCAAGCTCTCCAGATGGGTCGTGGGAAATGGGGTCACCTTCACGTCCTTCACCTTGAAGGACTTACCCACATGCAGAGGCGTATATTGCGGCGTGAATGCCAGCAATTCCTCGAAAATCATCCCCGCGTTCAACAATTCGCGCATGGGCTTGATGCCATCCTCCGGCAGGTAGATCGGCAAATCCTTCTGCCGCTTCTCCAGCCATAACCCCTGCATGAACATGAAAAACCCGCCGATATGATCACAGTGCAGGTGGGAAAGCAGGATGGCCTCAAAGGAATCGTAACTCAGCCCTGAAGCCTTGAATGAGCGGCTGACCGATTCTCCACAATCGACGATGAAAGAGGTCTTGCCGAAGCGATAGTGAAACGACGAATGATTACGGTCAGCACAAGGCCAACCATCTCCAACGCCGTAACATGTCAGTTCAAAAGGACTCATCCTCGATCGCGAACGCCCCCTAACTACCCGGATTTTGCCCAGCAAAGCAAGCTCAGCCATTCATACCTTCATTCTATAACCCGTCCTAATTAGCCTGACTTTAACGGTTCCAAGCGGACTTTACTCGAAACTCAAAACCAAGAACCAGAAACCTTTTGGCCCGTCGGTGCAACCGACACTGTTCCTTTGTGCAAATCTGTGCTCTAATGCGTCAGACTCTCATGCGTATGAAACAGCATCGGCATTGGTTCAGCGGGGTATTGGCAGCTTGGGTGGGCATCACGGGCATGGCTCACGCGGTGAATGAGGCCACGTTTATTTCTCAACCCCGCCAACTCACCTTTGAAGGCCGCCGCAGTGGTGAAGGCTATTTCTCGCCCGATGGCAAATCCCTCATTTTCCAGAGCGAGCGCGAAGCGGATAACCCCTTCTATCAAATATTCACGCTCGACCTGGAGACGGGCGATACCCGCCGCATCTCGCCCGGCATGGGCAAGACGACTTGCGCCTTTTACCGCCCAAACCACGATGAAGTTCTCTTCGCCTCCACCCATCTCGATATCGAAGCCAAGGCAAAGCAAAAGGTGGAGATCGATTTCCGCGCCTCCGGCAAATCCCGCCGCTACGCCTGGGATTACGATGAGACTTTCGACATCTTTTCCGCCCAACGCGATGGCTCCAATGTCAAACGCCTGACTGGTGCCCAAGGCTACGATGCCGAGGGCGCTTACTCGCCGGACGGCAAGCACATCGTCTTCTGCTCCACGCGCGATGCCTTCCCGCTGGAGAAACTTTCTTCCCCCGATCGACAGCGTTATGAGCTGGATGCCGCCTATTTCGGCGAGATCTACATCATGAACGCCGATGGCACCGAGCAACGCCGTCTTACCAAGACGCCCGGTTACGATGGCGGCCCGTTCTTCACGCCCGATGGTCAACGCATCGTCTGGCGGCGCTTCAATGAAAAGGGCGACACGGCGGACATCTACACCATGAAGCTGGATGGCAGCGACGTCCTGCGTCTCACGGATTTCAAGGCCATGTCCTGGGCGCCGTATTTCCATCCCTCCGGCGAATACGCCATCTTCGGCTCGAACAAGGAAGGCTTTGCGAATTTCGAACTCTACATCGTGGATGCCCAAGGCACCCGCGATCCCATCCGCGTGACCTACACGGACGGCTTCGATAGCCTCCCCGTCTTCTCGCCCGATGGCAAAAAGCTCTCGTGGACCTCGGGTCGCGGTGGTGCTGGCTCACAGATCTTCATGGCGAACTGGGATCATGCTGCCGTGCAAGCCGCGTTGAAAGCGAATGAAGCGAAAGGTGCGTCATTCGTCGGCATCAAAGGCGCGAACCCTGTCAGTATCAGCGTGGCTCCCTCTGCCGCCATCAGCACGAACGACCTCTACAACCACGTCTCCTACCTCGCCAGTGACAAGCTCGAAGGCCGACTCACCGGCACTGCGGGCGCGCAAATGGCCTCCGACTACATCGCGCAACAATTGCAGACCAGCGGCGTCCGGCCTTTGGGACACACGGGCACATACTTCCAGAACTTCGAATTCACCGCAGGCGTTCAAACCATCACGAATGAGAACAAACTGACCCTGCATAAATCTGGCGAAAGCCTGCGCGAATTGAACTTCATCCCGGAACAAGACTTCCGCCCGCTCTCCTTCAGCGCGAATGGCGAAGTCTCTGGTGAAGTCGTCTTCGTCGGTTACGGCATGACCGTCCCCGGCAAGCTGGGTGACAGTTACGATTCCTACGGCGGCTCACTGAATGTCTCGAACAAGATCGTCGTCGCCTTCCGCTACGTGCCAGAAGGCGTGGATCAGAAGCGTCGCGTGGAGCTGAACCGATACGCCGGTCTGCGCTACAAGGCCCTGGTCGCCCGCACCCATGGTGCGAAGGCTCTACTCATCGTCACTGGACCGAACTCACCGAATCCCGGCGAACTCGCGCCCATGACCTATGATAGCAGCCTCGCCGGGTCGGGCATCGTCGCCGCTTCCATCTCCGGCAAGGTCGCCGATGCCATGCTGGCAGGCAGTGGCAAAACCCTGAAGCATCTGCAAGACATGCTGGACCAGGAAGACCCGCATGCCGCCGATGTGCGCTTCACCTTGCCGAATCTCACCGTGAACATCGCCACGAAGGTGAATCACCTGAAGAAGATGGATCGCAACGTGGTCGGCGTCATCCCGCCTGTTTCAGGCAATGAGTATGTGATGCTCGGCGCGCATTACGATCACTTGGGCCGTGGCGAGACCGGCGGCTTCGGCATCAAAGGCGAGGAAGGCCAGATCCACAATGGCGCGGATGATAACGCTTCCGGCGTCTCCGCCGTGCTGGAACTTGCCGCGAATCTCGCTGCCGAACGCGAGAAGAACCCCACCGCCTTCACGCGCGGCATCGTGTTCTCCTTCTGGTCCGGTGAAGAGATGGGCCTCATCGGTTCCTCCAAGTTCGCGGAGACGCCCACGCTCTCGCTTTCGAACGTCGTCGCGTATCTGAATTTCGACATGGTGGGTCGCGTGCGGGATAACCGGCTCACGCTGCAAGGCATCGGCTCCTCCACCGCGTGGAAGGGCCTGATCGAGAAGGCGAACGTGGTGGGCGGTTTCAATCTCGTCCTGCAAGATGATCCGTATCTGCCCACAGACACCACCGCGTTTTATCCCAAGAACATTCCCGTGCTCGCCTTCTTCACCGGCAGCCATGACCAATACCATCGCCCGGCCGATGACGTGGACACGCTGAATTACGAAGGCATGGAGCGCATCACCAAGATGGCCCGCCGCATCGTGCTGGATCTCGCGAAGGAAGGCACGCGCCCGGATTACGTGAAGGTCGAGAAGAGCGATAAAGGCGGAGCCCGCGATGGCCTGCGCGCCTACCTCGGCACGATTCCCGATTACGCCACCGAAGTCCAAGGGGTGAAACTCAGCGGCGCTCGCGGCGGCAGCCCAGCGGACAAGGCGGGAATCAAGAATGGCGACGTCATCATCGAATTCGCCGGGCAAAAGATCGCGAACATCTACGACTACACCTACGCCCTCGACGCCGTGCGGATCGGCTCCCCCGTAAAAGTAATCATTATGCGCGACGGCAAGAAGGTGGAGCTGAGCATCACGCCAGAGGCGCGGAAGTAAGCGGAGCGCGGGTTTCTTTGGACCGCGACTGTGTCCCGCCGAGGGACCAGTCGCAGCATGTGAAAAGCAAAGGACAGTCTAAAAATATTTCAACCCGCCCATTTGCAATCGTGGCCGCTGCGGCCCGATTTAAAATTTCCCCTTCCCCCTGCCCGCCTGAATCCTGTTCAATCATTCAATTATGCAACTGACGCATGGGCTGCATCTGGCTTATTGTACGAACATCCATCGCGGTGAGACGTGGGAACAGACTTTTGGCACGCTAAAGCAATTCACACTCGGTGTGCGTGATCGCGTGGCCAACGGCAAACCTTACGCCATCGGCCTGCGTCTCGGTGAGCAAGCCTCACTCGAATTGAGCGAGCCTGCGCGTCTCACGGAATTTCGCAAGTGGCTGGACAAGGAGAATTGCTACGTCTTCACGATCAATGGCTTTCCCTACGGCAGCTTCCACGGCACCCGCGTGAAGGAACAGGTCTTCGCACCCGACTGGACCACCGAGGAGCGCGTCGTTTACACGAACCGCCTTTTCGATCTCCTCGCGCAGATCGTGCCGGAAGGCGTGGAAGGCAGCATCAGTTCTGTCCCCTGCTCTTACAAAGAATTTATCACCAGCGAGGCGCAAGAGGCAGCCCTGCGTCGCAATCTTTGGCGCACGGTGGAACACATCGCGAAGGTCAGCGAACGCACCGGCAAGAAACTGCACCTCGGCCTCGAACCCGAGCCGCTCTGCTATCTGGAAACCAGCACGGAGATGGTGAAATTCTACAACCAGATGCGCGAAGAACGCCCGAATGATGCCCGCCTGAGCGAACATTTCGGCGTGAATTACGACACCTGCCATCTCGCCATCGAATACGAAGAACCCGCCGATGTCATCGCCCGTTTCAAGGCGAACGGCGTGAAGATCTCCAAACTGCATTTCAGTTCCGCGCTGAAGGTGCGCCCCACACCGCAAGTGCGTGAGGCGCTGAAATCTTACTTGGACACCGTCTATTTTCATCAAGTCATCGAGCGTGATACCGCTGGAAACATCAAACGCTACAAAGACCTCGACGTGGCTTTGGATAAAGCAGCTCAGTGGACGATTGATCCTGCCGCGCAAAGCAAACTCGAGTGGCGCATCCATTTCCACATTCCCCTGCACAGCGAGCCCACGGCCATCTACGACAGCACCTCAGACCACATCCAAGGCGTGCTCGATATCTTGGCGAAGGAACCAACACTCTGCCCGCACCTCGAGATGGAGACCTACACGTGGGAAGTGATGCCCGATGCAATGAAGAAGCGGAACGTCGTGGACCAGCTTGTGAGTGAATACGAGTGGACATTCAAGGAACTGAACCGGCGCGGGATCAAGCAGGCTTGAGCTATGAAACAGGTGATGCTCATCACGGGTGCGGGCCGTGGTATCGGCGCAGCGACTGCACGTCTCGCAGCCAAGCGCGGCTATGCCGTGTGTGTCAATTATCGCACGAATGAGGCTGCCGCAGAAACAATCGCACAAGAGATACGATCTGGTGGCGGTGAAGCGATCACTGTGGGTGCCGATGTGGCGAGTGAAGCCGATGTCGTCCGTCTCTTCAAAACTGTGGATGAACAGCTCGGCCGCCTTACCGCCTTGGTGAATAACGCGGGCATTCTGGAAACGCAGATGCGCATCGAGACCATGGATGCCGCGCGCCTGAACCGCGTCTTCACTACGAATATCACTGGTTCCTTCCTCTGCGCCCGTGAGGCCATCTTGCGCATGTCCACCAAGCACGGCGGCTCCGGAGGCGGCATCGTGAATGTCTCCTCTGCTGCCGCACGATTCGGATCAGCGGGCGAGTATGTGGACTACGCCGCCTCCAAAGGCGCGATGGATACCTTTACCTTGGGCCTGTCGCGCGAAGTCGCCGGTGAAGGCATCCGCGTAAATGCCGTGCGCCCCGCCTTCATCTACACGGACATCCACGCCAGCGGCGGCGAACCCAATCGCGTGGACCGCCTGAAAGATTCCCTGCCGATGAAACGCGGCGGCCAGCCCGAAGAAGTCGCCAATGCAATACTCTGGCTGCTTTCCGAAGAAGCCTCGTATGCGACCGGGACTTTTATCGAGATGGCAGGCGGGAGATAAGGAGCGCGGGCTTCGATCGCGGATGGCTGAGGACGGCCGTCTATGACTGAGCCGGTTTCGGGAAACGGTCTTTCGGAGTGAAGCCCAAGACCGCGTCCCACGTATCCAGATAGATTTCTCCATGCACAAAGCAGCCCCGCTCGGCCATGACTTGATAGCTCCAACGGGAAACATGAATAAACTCTTCGACCTCGGTTTGGGCCGGCAGAGAGGGATACTCTCGCCAGCCTTCGTAAGAAAGATCATCCATGATACCGCTGACAGACCATGGCTTGTAGTTACCTTCAAATGTTATCAGATGACGGTACAGATTTACCAAGACCCACTGGGAGTTTGTTTTTTCGATCAGCACCAAGGCGTTCTCGGTATAGGACGAATAGATCATCCCCTTGAACGCCAAGATATATGCATTGCGCACATCCGTTTCTTTCAACTCGGCGATGATCTGGTTCACGTCCGGCTTGATCCACGCCCGGGCACATGGATGGCCTGAAGGATAGGCTGCGGAAACATATTCACGGATGTTTTCGTAACTGTAACCCGAGCGCAGGGATATCAAGTCTCCCGCGAGATTTAGCAGTTCAGCGGGTCGGCTGGGCAGTGCGCCATGCACGTTCTTCAATGCGGTAGCAATCTGCTCCGCGCCAATCGCATCGAAAGCTTGAGCCGTTAGTCGCACTGTATCGGCATCATATTGATCAAGAAAGGAATCGATACCCTCCATGTCACAATAAACTTCAGCCTCTGAAATCAACCAGACATCACGGTCTGCCGGCAACAAGCTATCCATCCCCGCATAGGCACCCAGCCGGATAGCAAAATCGATGATGTGGTCTGGGGTCATTCTCGGGTTATGATTAACCAAGTGGGTTAAAGTTTAAGTAATCAGAGAAATCATGGCAATCTGGTGTGTTAAAAGCTCGGAGTGCTAAAATGCAGCGATCATTTTTCGGGAGATTTCCGAATCCCACAGATTGCACCTAGTCTAAGTAATTTATTTTCAGATAGTTAGGTTGGATTAAAGGGTTTTTCAGAAATAATTCACCAATACAACCAATGTCCTACACCCTCGGGTAAATTATGAATTATGAAGGATGAGTGATGAATGAAGAAGGGGGAATCGAGGACGACGACGAGAACGAGGACGATTGATGAGGGTGGAAATTGGCTTGTAACCTCCCCCTTATCCGGCTCGTCTGATATCGTTACCAGCCCGTGTTGGATTTTAGCCAAGTGGTTGAATCCGAAGGACTCACGGAAGGGTTGCCGACCGGGGATGGACGGCATAAACAATTTAATAAACAGACCAACGCTATGGACCTGAAGCAGCACTTACCGTCACCCGCCGACCTGTGTGTCACGCGCCGCCAGTTTTTGAACCGTTTCGGCATGGGCTTCGGTGCCCTCAGCCTCGGCTCGATGCTCGGTTCGCAGCTCATGGGTGGTAGCAGCCTGTTTGCCGATACGAACAAGTCTCCGCTCGCGGTCAAGGAACCCCATTTCCCCGCCAAGGCCAAGCGGGTCATCCATATCTTCGCCCAAGGTGGCCCTTCCCACCTCGATACTTGGGATCCGAAGCCCGGTCTGGAGAAGTATCGCGATCAGGACGTGAAAGAGATCGGCGGTGTGCCGATGGTTTCGCCCTTCAAGTATAAGAAGACCGGCCAATCGGGCATCGAGGTCAGCGAACTGTTCCCGAAGATCGGCGAGAACATCGACGAGATGACGGTCATTCGTTCGATGTATACGGACATCCCCGCGCATGAATTTGCCACGCTCATGATGAACACCGGCTCTGGCCGCATCGTGAAGCCGTCCATGGGTTCTTGGGCGCTCTACGGTTTGGGTTCCGTGAATCAGAATTTGCCAGGCTTCATCGCGCTCTCGCCGAACGGCAATGTGCTGGGTGGTTCCTCGAACTGGCGTTCCGCGTTCCTCCCCGGTGCCTTCCAAGGCACGATGGTGAGCACGGGTAACATGAGCGCCGAGCGCGTCATCGAAAATCTCAAGAATTACTACACGCCGCTGAAGGATCAGCGCGAGCAGCTCGACTTGGTGCAGAAGTTCAACGAACTGCATAACCAGAACCTGAAACGCGAAGCGGAACTCGAAGCGCGCATCCAGTCCTTCGAGCTGGCCTTCCAGATGCAATCCGAGGCCGTCGATGCCTTCGATATCAGCAAGGAACCGGAGCACATCAAGGAGATGTATGGTTCCAACGCACAAGGCCGTCAGATGCTCGTCGCGCGTCGTCTTGTGGAAAAAGGCGTGCGCTTCGTGCAGGTGTGGGACAGCGGCTGGGATCATCACGCGAACTTGCAAACGGTCATCACGCGTAAGGCGGGCGATTGCGATCAGGCGATCGGTGCGTTGCTCAAAGATTTGAAGCAGCGCGGCATGCTCGAAGACACGCTGGTGATCTGGGGTGGTGAGTTCGGTCGCACGCCGCGTCATGATCGTGGTGGCCGTGGTGAACCGGGTCGCGATCATCATAATCGCTCGTTCGTGGCGTGGATGGCGGGTGGCGGCGTGAAGAAGGGCTACGTGCACGGTGCCTCCGATGAATTCGGCTACAACGCGGTGGAAGACAAGGTCCACGTGCATGACCTGCACGCGACGATCCTGAACCTGCTCGGGTTCGATCACGAGAAGATGACGTATCGCTATAACGGTCGCGATTTCCGCCTGACGGATGTGTACGGCAACGTGGTGAAGGAACTGATCGCTTAATATTATGCGTGGGAAAACATCAGGCACATTAGTCAGTCCGTCACCCTCGCCCCTCGGAGGGGAGAGGGCCGGGGTGAGGGGTGCCGGTATTTTCCATATGGTAGTTGGCTTTCCTGAGATAGGGGCACCCCTCATCCTCAATCCTTCTCCCCTCCGAGGGGAGAAGGAAGATAGCCAGTCGCCACGTCGCAAACTCAACAACGAGCGCAAAATTTCACCGGTATCTTAGCAAAGATTTTAGGGCCTATGAGGAAAACGATTTTCAAACAAGTGCTGCCGCTGGCCGTGGTATTGGCCGCTGGCACCGCATGGCAAGCCAGCGCGGCTGATGCGAAGCTGGATCCGAAGCAACTCGAGTTCTTCGAGAAGCGCATCCGGCCCGTCTTGGCGACTGCTTGCTATTCATGTCACAGCACCGCCCCTGATGCGAAGATCAAGGGCGGCCTGGTGGTGGATTCCAAGGATGGTTTGCTCAAGGGTGGTGATAGCGGTCCTTCCGTCGTTCCTGGCAATCCCAAGAAGAGTCTGCTGATCGAGGCGATCCAGTATCATAATAAAGATCTGAAGATGCCGCCCAAGGAAGAGGACAAGCTGAGCGATGAACAGATCGCCGACCTCGTCGCCTGGGTGCAGATGGGTGCGCCCGATCCGCGTGCTGGCACGGCTCCGGCCATGAAGGCCATCAGCATCGAGGAATCCCGCAGTCATTGGGCGTTCCAACCGGTGCAGAATCCGACGGCTCCGAAGGTGGCTGATAAGAACGGCATCCTGAAAACGGACATCGACCGTTTCATCCTCGCGAAGATGAACGAGAAAGGCTTGAGCCCCTCGCCGCAAGTGGACAAGCGCTCGCTCATCCGCCGCGCAGCTTATGATCTCACGGGTCTGCCGCCGACGCCGGAAGAAGTGGAAGATTTCGTGAAGGACAAGTCACCGAACGCGTTTGCAAAAGTCGTGGACCGTTACCTCGCCTCGCCGCGTTACGGTGAGCGCTGGGGCCGCCATTGGCTCGATGTGGCGCGTTATGCAGATAACACGGGTGACCGGCAGAATCGTGGTAACCCGAACTATCCGTTCTCTTGGACGTATCGCGATTACGTGATCGAAGCCTTCAACGAGGACAAGCCGTTTGACCAGTTCATCAAGGAACAAATCGCGGCGGACCGCGTCGTGAAGGGTGACGACAAGCGGGACATGGCGGCGATGGGCTTCCTCACGGTCGGCAAGCGTTTCATGGGCAACCAGGAAGATGTGATCGATGACCGCATCGACGTGGTCACGCAGGGCTTCATGGGCCTGACGGTCTCTTGCGCCCGTTGCCACGATCACAAGTTCGACCCGATTCCCACGAAGGATTACTACGCGCTTCACGGCGTCTTCAACAGCTCCGTGGAACCGGAGAAAGGTCCGTTCCTCACGCCGCCCAAAGAGACGGCGGAGTATCTGGACTTCAAAAAGAAGCTCGACGAATTGCAGGAGGAACTGGCGGGCACGGCTACTTACGAATACGAGCGTTCGCTGGCGCAGTTGCGCGGCACGTTCGGCGATGTGTTGCTCGCAAGCTATCGTTTCGGCACGGCGAAGAATGCTGCACCGCTCCGCAGCTTCCTGCGTGAGAAGACCATCAACGCGAACGGTTACGAAACTCTCGCCAAGGCCTTGAAAGGCATGGAGAAGAATCCCGGTGCGGTGATGAAGCCGTGGTTCGATTACGCCGCGCTTAGCAAAGATGAATTCGGTGCGAAGGCGGATGCCATCACGGCGAAGTTGAGTAAAGATTCCAACGTGAATCCGCTCATCGCCGCTGCGCTTACGAAGGCGCAACCGAAGTCTATCGAGGACGTCGCGGGTGTTTACGGCAAGATCATCAAGGATAACGAGAAGGCTTGGGCCGAGCAGAAGGCTGCTGGCAGCGCGGGTATGAAGGATGAGTTCGAGGAGCAAGTGCGCCTCGTGCTGCACAGCCCGAAATCACCGCTCTACCTGACGGTTCGCGATGCGCGCACGTTGCAACTCATCGGCGGCGCGCAAGTCCGTAACTTCGAGAACCGTGTTTACACTAAGATTTACACGCTCGAAACGACACATCCGGGTTCACCCGCCCGTGCGATGGTGATGGAAGATGCGCCGCGTCCGCGTGATTCGGCGGTGCTCATCCGTGGTGAACGCGGTCGTCGTGGCGATCTCGCCCCGCGTCAGTTCCTGCAGATCCTCTCGAAGGAAGCGCCGAAGAAACTCACGACGGGCAGCGGCCGTATCGACTTGGCGGAAGCCATCGCGGATCGCAACAACCCGCTCACGGCGCGAGTCATCGTGAACCGCATCTGGGCGAAGCACTTTGGCGAAGGCCTCGTGCGCACCGTTAGCGACTTCGGCCTGCGCGCCGAACCGCCGACGCATCCGGAATTACTCGATCACTTGGCCACGTACTTCATGGATAACGGCTGGAGCATCAAGAAGCTGCACCGCTACATCCTGCTCTCCGGTGTTTATCAGCAGGGTACGATGGACAATGCGAAGTATGAGGAAAAAGACCCGGCGAACCTCTATCTGTGGAAGACGCCGATCCGCCGCCTGGACTTCGAGGCCATCCGCGACACGGTGCTGATGCACGGCGGCAACATGGACTTGAGCAACGGTGGCAAACCGGTGGACATCACGGATAACCCGTCCCCGAACCGCCGCACGGTGTATGGTTACGTAGATCGCTTCGATCTGCCGGAGATGTTCCGCACGTTCGATTTCGCAAACCCGGACATGACCACCAGCGTGCGCAATCCGACAACCGTTCCGCAGCAGGCGCTCTTCATGATGAACAGCCCGTTTGTCATCGAGCAGGCGAAGCTCATGGTGCAACGCACGGACTTCCTCGCGCGCAAGACGGATGAGGATAAGCTTAAGTTCCTTTTCCAGACGCTGTATCAGCGCAATCCGACCGCGAGCGAGATCACCATGGCACAACAATACATGGCCGCGCAATCTGCCAAGGAAGTGAAGACGGAGACAGGCAAACAGGATTGGAGCTATGGCTTCGGCAATTATGATGCGCAAGCCAAACAGATGCGTTTCCGCCCCTTCACTGAGACCGTCGGCAATGGTTATTCGGGCGGGAAAAAATCGGGTGATGCGACGCTGACGGCCGTGGGCGGTCTGCCGACGATCAACCCGAAGATCGGCGTCATCCGTCGTTGGACCGCGCCGAAAGATGGTCGGGTGTTCATCTCCGGCCCCATCGCGCACAATGTGAAGGAAGGCGACGGCATCGTGGCCCACATCGTTTCCAGCCGGAACGGGCAGCTGGGCAATTGGACGGTCTTCAGCGGCAAACAGGACGTCACGCTGGAACATGTAGACGTGAAAGCCGGTGATACGATCGACTTCGTGGTGACCTGCGGCAAGAACGCCGACAAGGACCGCTTCGTCTGGGCCCCGGTCATCCGCATGGAAGACGGCCCGGAATGGAATGCCCGCACGCAGTTCGCGCTGCCGAGCAAGACCAAACAAGTCACCCCGCTCAATAGCTGGGAAAAACTGGCACAAGCGCTGTTCCTGACGAACGAGCTGATCTACGTGAACTGATTTCGATAGGTTGGTTGGTAAAGTTAAGGGGCGAAACCGGAATGGTTCCGCCCCTTTTCATTCTAAATTGATGGAGTGGTTACGGTACGGGCTGGTCCACTCGGTTTACAGCCGTCTTGATCCGTTGCGACTCGGCTTTGTTCTTGGTCTCGATTGGCGGCAGCAACAATCCGATGACCACCAGCAGCAAAAGTCCGCTCACTGCTAATACAACCCGTTTGGATGTACGCGATAAGTTCATGGTTTTCTGTGCTGGTTCAGAAGTTTGATACCTTTACCCGTGATCCTCTTCAAGCCTGACCTGACATTCCCACAAATAGGGGGTTGAGCCGCAATGCGGCTCAGCCCCGCTTTATTTGTGCTCATGGGAGCTGTTCCTTGTTGTGATGTTTCGGGCGGCGATGATAGCTGCCTTTGCCCTTCTTGGGCTTGTGCACCCGCTCGCCCGTGTTCCACTTGACGCGAACACGTGGTTTGCTCACCAAACTATTAAAGCATATCCCTTTAAAATTTGCGAGCCACAAACTGACATCCCCAGACATCACCTGATCGGTTCATCAACTTTGGGATTACCTATCGAGGCGTAAAACACTGGACAGTTACTCCCCACTTGCTGTTTCAGTTCACTCGCCAACAGCCTTCCCTCCGCATTCAGCTCTTCCGCCGAAAACGCTGACACCCCATAGCCTCGCTTCCATTCAAACCAAAGACTGCAATTGGCGACCCACTTCTCAAAGCGAGAAGCCAGTTCAGGCGGAATACCGAGCGTATCATGAGTTATCATTTGATGCCTAAAAGGATCTCTTTCACCGGGAAGACAGATGGCCCAAACACCCGAATTGCTGTAATCAGCCATTATTCTTAAACCATTACGATAGTGTTTAGCCGTCTCCATGACAGGCAATCTAAGGCTGCAACACGGTGAGGAGCAAGACTCCGCTTACCAATCTCAGACTAAACTGATACATTAGGATTTGACACCCCTAGGCCAGTGAAACTACGTTTCCGAGACCTAACCACCAACTAAGTATGTCGGAAGAGACACCAGTACCACCGAAACCGGCCGAAGCCGCAAAGGTTCAGCCGAAGAAGGAAACCGTCCGTATCAGCCTGCCGCCTAAGGCCAAAGAAACCGTGCGTATCGGTTTGCCCAAGCCCACCGCGCCTGGTCTGCCGCCAAAACCGGCCGCTCCGCCGACTGCTTCCATCCCGGCTCCGCCCGTTCCTGCCGCTGCCCCTGTGGCTGCGGCCCCGGCAGCACCTGCTCCAGCGGCTCCCGGTGCCACGGTTCGTATCACTTTGCCTCCTGCCGGGCCTCGTCCCGGTGGCGCGCCTACGGCAGCTGCCGTGCCGCGTCCCGCAGCAGCTCCGGCCGCTGCACCTGCCGCCGCTCCGACGGCTCCCGCAGCAGTGACCGCCACGGCCACCGCCGGTGGCGCTACTGCAGTAGCCACGGCCCCAGCAACAGCTCCAGCCAAAGGTGGCAAGCCCGCGAAGGCCCCCAAACCCGCTCCGGCTCCCGGCGTCCCCGGCAAGACCAGCGTTCTGGATTTGGTATTGGCTATCCTCGCGCTTCTGGTGAATATTGGTGCCGTCGTTTACGGACTGCATTTGGGCGGGATGTTCTAAGTCTGCCTTTGGGGTGGACGCAACCAGCCGCCGGAAACGGCGTAAGTATTTAGCGCGTTATGGGTTCAGCCAATATTGTCACGTTGACATCCGACAACTTCGAAACCGAAGTCTTGAAGTCCTCCGTCCCGGTGCTGGTGGATTTCTGGGCTGAATGGTGCGGTCCCTGCAAGATGCTTGGGCCCACGCTCGACGAGTTGTCCAACGAATACGTCGGCAAGGCGAAGATCGCCAAGCTGAACGTAGACGATCATCAGGATCTCGCCGCTCAATTCGGCGTGTCCTCCATCCCCATGCTCCTGTTCTTCAAGGGCGGCCAGATCCAGAATCAGATGGTCGGCGTGAAGGGCAAGGCCGTACTCAAAGGCGAACTGGACAAGCTCGCTTAACGGCTCCGATACCAAAGCTCGGCGGCGGTTATGATCATCACACCCCGCGAACTTGCCCTCAGGGCAGAGCTGTATCATCAGATGAGTTCCATGTTGAAGGCAGGCCTCGGCCTGCCTTCTGTCATTGAACAGCTTGCCAAACATCCGCCGAAACACTCCTTCCGCGAGCCGTTACAGATCACCCTGAATCATCTCCGTCAGGGCCTGACTTTCTCCGAAGCCTTGGCCAAGACCGGCACATGGGTCACTCAGTTTGACCTCTCCTTGTTGGAAGCAGGCGAAAAAAGCGGTCGTCTGCCCGAGTGCTTCCAAATGCTCTCGAACTACTACCGTGAGCGTGCGGAACTGATCTATGCCCTCATCCAACGGATTGCTTACCCCGTTTTCCTTTTTCACTTCGCAGTCCTGATCTTTCCGGTCAGTTCGTTGGTGGCGTTGGTGAAAGACGGAGCGGTGGCACAATACATCATCGGCAAGGCGTTCATCGTGGGCCCGGTTTATGCCCTTGTCTTTCTGACACTGCTCATCGGTCAAGGTCGTCATGGCGAAACATGGCGGGGCATCATCGAAAAAGTCCTCCACCCCATCCCAGTATTGGGCACCGCCCGGCGTAGCCTAGCCTTGGCCCGCCTCTCCGCTGCCTTGGAAGCACTGCTCGCCGCCGGTGTGCCCACGATTCAAGCATGGATGCTGGCTTCCGCTGCCTGTGGTTCACCTGCAATCCATTGGACTGTGCAAGGCTGGCAAAGAAGATTGGAGAACGGCGATTTCCCCTCCGAACTCGTCAACGAAGCCCGCGTCTTCCCCGAACTCTTTGGCAATCTCTACCACTCCGGCGAAGTAAGCGGTCAACTCGATGAATCGTTGGGCCGCATCTACACCTTTTATCAGGAAGAAGGCTCCCGCAAGATGCGCAGTTTTCTTACCGCTTTGGGCGTAGCCATCACCCTGCTCATCATGCTCGGCATCGCCGCCAGCATCATCATGTTCTACGTCGGCATGTTCAACCAGATGGGCGCTGCTGCCGGTGGCGATTAAGGAGCGCGGCATTTATGCCGCTTCAATGTAAAAGCTATCACAGCAGGTTCAAAATCCAGTCCTGCGTCCAAGAAGAGGGCTTCTTCCTGCTTCTAAACTCCGCAAGTTATCGAATGCTGAAGCGGTCTCGCATGCGGGACCCCGCTCCTTGTTACGGTAGCTCCTCGATCGTGATATCCTTATACCACGCCTCTGTCGGCGGACCGCTGTGGATCTGCACCGCGATGATTCCATAGCGCGGGATCGTCGCATCCTCCTCGGTGTAATCCACCGTCTTCTTACCGTTCACTAAAAGCTGTATCCGTGCCCCTTCACACCGGATCTCATATTCATTCCAGTCATTCGTTTTCACGAACTGCGGAATCTCCTCCTTCGCCGGACCGGCCAAGATTCTCTTGCGCCGCGATTCATCATACAACGCGCCCCAATACTGTTGCCCCATATCGGCCTGATACCCGATCACCTCATGATGATTCGGAATGCGTTGCGTGCGGAACTGGATGCCCGCATTCGCTTTCTCACCACCCAACAGCTTGAACTTCGCGCGCAGGACGAAATTCGTGTATTGCCGCGTCGTGCAGAGGAATTCATTACGCGGAATCGCTGTCTGCAAATTGCCGCCCACGATCGCGCCATCTTGGATGCGGAAACTCTTGCTCGTATCCCCTTCCCAGCCCGTAAACGTCTTGCCATCGAAAAGAGAAACCTTCTTCGCCGGTTCCGCTGCGAATACGGAACCCAGCAACACACAACCCGACACAAGGCCGAACAAACACTTCAAGGTGGTCATGAGTGTGATTAAAAAGAGGAACCTAAAATCTGTCGAGCGCAGACGCAGCCAGCGGAGCGCGGCTTTCAAGCCGCTTCAACGTCCGCAAACCAGATGACATAGAAATTTTAAGGTCATCGAGTGAATAGCTCTTGAGACTGTAAGGCGTTTTGAAACTGCTTATAGCTTATGACCGTTGAAGCGGCTTAAAAGCCGCGCTCCCTCCCCTCCCTTGACGGCTCGCCCCGTTCACCACAGAGTTCCGCCGCCTTAACGTCTCGCTATATGCCGCACATTCACGAGAAAATTGATTTCACCGTCGCCATCTTTGTGGTGCACGAGCAGAAAATCCTGCTCATCCATCACCGCAAGCTTGGCAAGTGGCTCCCGCTCGGCGGACACGTGGAATTGGAAGAGGAGCCCGAGCAAGCCGCGCTCCGTGAAGCGAAAGAAGAAAGCGGCCTCGACGTGGAACTCATCGGCGAACGCCCGCCCACCACCAGCCCCGGCACCCGCGCGCTCATCGCACCACGTTTTCTCGATATTCATCGTATCAGTGACACGCACGAACACATCGGCCTCATCTACTGGGCGCGACCGAAAGGGGGCGATGTCGCCCTTGCGGAAGAGGAGCATCACGCCATCCGTTGGTGCAGCGCGGATGAACTGCTCACGCTCGATCCGCCGATGTCCGATGCCGTGAAGTGGTATTGCCTGAAGGCTATCAGTGAGATCTCCGCCATCCCCGCCGACGCCAAGCAGCCAGTGATGCTGGTTTGATATGCGCCCGCCGTTCGTCAAAGTCATTTGCTACCTGCTCGAAGGCCTGAACGCCTTCGCCACGGCGTATTATTTCAATTACCTGATGTTTCTCCTGCAGAAGGAGTATCAGTTCGATAATAAGCACAACCTCGCCGTGGGTGCCGTGCATGGCCTCATCTACGTGGTGGCCTCGTGGCTGGGCGGCAAGATCGGGCAGAAGGCCGGTTATTTCAGCATCCTGCGCATCGGTTTCATTGGCATGGCTTTGAGCGTACTGCTGGGCGGGATTTTCCCCTCCATCGTGATGCAGCTCGTGGCACTTACACTATGGACCATCACCATGTGCCTCACCTGGCCGATGCTGGAAGCCATGGTCGCCGAACATGAAGATGCTGCCGCTCTGCCACATCGCCTCGGCCTCTATAACGTCGTTTGGGCCGCCAGTGCTGCCGCCGCATATTTCAGTGGGGGCATGATTTTCGAATCACTCGGTTTGAAGAGCCTCTACTGGTTGCCTTTCATCCTGCATGTCATCCAGTTCATCCTCACTTTTCCGCTAAAGAAATGGCATGATGACTGGCTTGCCAAAGCCCCACCGATCCGTGGTGAAGCCGCCGTGATGGGTGAAGGCGTGGGCAAACCGCGTTATTTCCAAAAGCTCGCGTTCATGGCGAACCCTTTCTCCTACATGACCATCAACACGTTGCTCGCCGTAGTGCCCGGCATCGCCGCGAATAACGGTCTGAGTGTAGCCGAAGCCGGTCGCATCATGTCCCTCTGGTTCATGGTCCGTGCGGCTTCGTTTGTGGTGCTGTGGTTCTGGCACGGGTGGCACTATCGCTTCGGCTGGTTTGTAGCGGCGTTCATCATGCTCGGCGGCGGCTTCCTAAGCATCATGCTGGCGAATGCCGTGTGGCAACTTATCGTCGCCCAAATCGTTTTCGGCCTCGCCACAGGACTTATCTATTATTCCTCACTCTTCTACGCCATGGATGGCAGTGAGGCAAAAGGCGAGCACGGCGGCATCCATGAAGCCCTCATCGGTGCCGGTATTTGCGGCGGTCCTGCAATCGGTGCGGCGAGTCTCTACCTCGCTCCCGGTCATCCGACAGCAGCGGCATGGGCGGTAGGAACCATCTTGCTGGCAGGGTTTGGTGGTTTATTTAAGGTAAGAGCAGCGGGAAAATAAATGACTAATGACGAAATCCGAATGACCAAGAAATGAGCAATGCCCAATGACCTAATTGGGGCTTAGTCATTGGACATTCCTTGGGAATTCGTGCTTGGTCATTCGTCATTTCGGCCCGGAGGGCCGTTTTTACCCCTTGCCACCCCTTCCCTAGGTCCGGCAAACTCCCGTTACTAACGTTTTTACGCTTATGTCACTACTCGCAGGTAAAATTGGTATTGTTTTCGGCGTCGCCAACAAGCGTTCCATCGCCTGGGCCATTGCCCAGGCCTGGGCCAAGGCTGGCGCGACCCTCGCGTTCACCTACCAGGGCGAGCGCCTCAAGGAAAACGTCGAAGAACTCGTCGCTACCTTCGGTCCCGATACCCTCCTCGTGCCGTGCGATGTAACGAAGGATGCGGATATCGACGCCGTGTTCGCCCAAGTGAAAGAGAAATTTGGCAAGCTGGACCTCCTCCTGCACTCCGTGGCGTTCGCGCCGAAGGAAGCCCTCGAAGGCCGTTTCGTGAACACCACGCGTGATGCGTTCAAGATTTCGCACGACATCAGCGCTTATTCGCTCGTCGCCCTCGCACGCGGCGCGGCTCCGCTCATGACCGATGGCGGCAGCATCGTGGCCATGTCCTACTACGGCGCGGAGAAAGTGGTGCCGCACTACAATGTGATGGGTGTGGCGAAAGCCGCTCTTGAAGCCTCCACGCGCTATCTCGCTTACGATCTCGGCCAACAAAAGATCCGCGTGAACTGCATCAGCGCCGGTCCGGTGAACACGCTCGCCGCCCGCGGCATCTCCGGCTTCAGCACCATGCTCAAGCACTACGAAGAGCACTCGCCGCTGAAGCGCAATGTGACGCCTGATGAACTCGGTGCCACCGGCGTATTCCTCGCCAGCGACGGCGCCGCCGCCATCACCGGCCAGGTGCTCTACGTGGATAGCGGTTACCAGATCATGGGCATGTAAGCCTTTTAAATCTCATCAAACAAAAAGCCGCATCAGCAATGATGCGGCTTTTTTCATGTATGCGCAGGATCACAGATTTCCGCGTAGAAAACTTTCTCCAGAGATTGCCCACCGCGCCGTTTCCCCTTACAAAACGGCATGGCGAAAAACAAATCCTCTTCTTCCAAGACAGCTCTCACTGACAGTCTCAACCAAGTCCTCGCGGATTCTTATGCGCTCATGTCGCTGACGCATCTTGCGCATTGGAATGTCGAAGGTCCTGATTTCTTCGCCCTGCACACTGCTTTTCAAACGCAATACGAAGAACTGTTCGCCGCCACGGATGAGATCGCCGAACGTATCCGTGCCCTCGACGCTTATGCGATCGGCGGCTTGGGTGCGCTCGCCAAGACAGCAGGCATGAAAGAATTCGCCGCGCCCATGTCGCAAGAGGGCTACGTGAAGCAACTCCTCAGTGCGAATGAGAAATTGCTGGTGGATGCTGCCAAAGCCCGTGATCTCGCAGGTAAACTTGAAGACGCGGAAAGCCAGGACTTGATGATTGGCCGTATCACCCTCCATCAGAAAACCGTCTGGATGCTGAAAAGCTTCCTGAAATCCTGAAGTTTCGGAAGGGCGCGAGATCATTATCTCGCGCCCCCCGCAAATCATGTCGCAATGACCTGCGGCTTGCTTCCTAAAGCATCACTGATCAGCAACCAGTCGCCGATCGCACCTTTTTTACCACCCTCTTCCACCGGCTTGCGATAAGCTGAAACACGTCGAACCGATGGCATGCCTTGATCGATCTTCACGATCGCCATCAGACATTTTTGCGCCGCAGCCTCATTCCAAGTTTTGCCGCTCACAAGCGTATCTTCCATCAAGCCGCGCAAATCCTCAGCCGCCTTGCTCGTCATCGCTTTCACCAGTTTGTCTGGATGCCACAAGGAAAACTCTGGCAACGGCAGTTCAAACAAAGGTGCCTCGGTCTTATCATGGCCCAAAAGCTTTTGATAGTACGGCGCAGCATCCGCCCACTCGTGAACGCCCGCTTTTAATTCACGCGCCAAGGCGAGCGAATAATGGGCGCTGAGCAGATGTTCCCGCAGATGATTCGTGAACAGCTCCGCATCAGGCAGCACTTCCGCTGCTGGATCTGGCGAAGGCAAAGCATCCTCTGCGAAGAACTTCACCATCTGGATGCGGCCGGCGAGATCATGCAGATAATTCGAGGCCAGATCCGTATAGTCTAATCCTGTGCGCTGCGCCATCTGGCGGATGCGTTGGATCTTGGGTCGCAGATTTTCCTGCACCGCCACATTGAAGATGCGCCAGTTCTCCACAGATTGCGCCACCGCCGCTTCCCAGTCCTTGAACGCCATCAGATGCTGATCCAAGCCAGTCAACACACCATCCTTCACTTTGCCGTAGCTCTTCTCGAAATCCACGACCTCTACCAAGCCCACATCGTACAGTGATTTCAATGCCAGCACCAGACCACCCGGCATCGGGATGAGGCCGCGAACCAGTTCGTTCAATGTCCGCTTGTCCATCATCAGCGAACCGGTCAGCAACAAAAGGGAGTAATCCGGCAGGAAAGACTGGTTCAATCGCGCCAAAGCCAGCCGGGGCAATTGATACTGCTCCGGACCGATGACCGCATTCGGCCGGGTCTGATACGACAACCCGCTGCAATAGAGCTTGATCTTCATTCAACTTGGCGACGAAGTTATTTCAATTAACCGCAAAACCTTGCGATATGCAAGGAGAGTGCTAGACCTAATATCTCCACACTTGTGTCGCTAAGAACCATTTCGGACCAGCACCATCAAGGGCGCATCTCCCTCCAAGCCCGGGACACTCGGAAATACCACCTCCAACCGCTTCCAATCAGGATGTTGCAACAGCCCATCAGCTGCACGTTCTTTGAGATTGATGATGATGATCTGCGCGCCAGATGCCTGAAACTCCTCCACCGTCGCGTCCTTGCGATCACCCAGCCACGGCATACCCAGCAGATAGGCCGTGAACAATCCCGTGCGATTTCCTAACACAGTGCCGCTTCCCGCGATGGGACCACTGATATTTTGCTGCTTCACCGCATCCGCCATCGTTCGGGCCATCAATGTCGTCGGATGTTGCAAACCCGAAGGCGCAAATGAAGCTTTCAGCAAAGGATAAAACCCAAACAAAATCACGATCAAACCACCGCCCACCATCGAAACCCAAACCGCGTTATCCATCGTCTTTCTCACCCACGCTACCAGACCAAAACTGGTGATGAGCAACACTGGCAGCGCCGCATAGAAATACCGTTCATCAAATGGCGCGACCCACACCGGCAGGTAGATGCCACACAAACAGCCCAAAGGCAGCACCACCCAGCGCCAGCGTTCTGCCGTCAGCTTTTCCCGCCATGGATTGGTCACAATGAACGCGGCTACCAGCGAAACGATCCCTAAGAAAAGCAGATCGAAATTCGTCAGATGCACGATCACCGTATCTAGATTCTTCCGGACCAGCTTCAGCTGATGATCCATGTTCTGTGTCGGTGACCATGGCTTGTAATCCATCCGCGATGGCTCCTCCCACTGCGTCACGCGACCTTCATCGGGTTTATGAAAGGTACGAAACACTGGATGATATCGGTCCACATCCTCAGGCCCCACAATGCTGTGATTGATTTTTCCTGACGTGCTGAAGGTGAAATGCCCGAACTTCGAAGACAACGTCCCCACCCAAGGCAATGCCACCAGCGCGAAGACTCCCACCGTGATACCAGCTGACTGCAACAAACTCTTTTTATCTCCACCGAACAAGACACGGAACCCTGCCACCACACCTGTCACCACCACGGCCAGCGGGAACGCCACTGCCTTTGCCAGATATGCTATCCCCCACAAAACACCGGCGATCACAGACCACTTTCGCGTCTTTTCCCATACGCCAGCGAACAAAATCCCCCACGCTCCCAGCATCAATCCTGATACCAGCAAATCCGGTGAGAGATATTCCACCGACCAGAAGATCGTGGAGATAGCTGCAATGGCAGCACTTAATATTGCGGGCCAGCCATTCATCCGCACTCCGCGCAAAAGGCCGATCGCTCCCGCCGTGAAGACCAGCCCTGACAATACCATCGCTGCGCGTCCCGCTCCCATCGGCGCCATCCCCAACTTGATACCTATCGCAATCAACCAGCTCAGCAGCGGCCCCCAATAGCCAGACACCGCCAAGTCCATCTTCCCCTCGGCGTAATATTCACCCAGTCGCAGATAGGCGATCGCATCATTGTTGAGCTGATCCAGATTCGCCTTCGCCGCCAATCCCAGCCAGATGAACTGCACCACCAAGATCACGCCCATCGCGCGCCAAGGAAACACCCATGCACCCGCTTTGGCCAAAAGACTGGCCGAAGCAGCAGATTGAGGAATCGGCTCTTTGCTTTTTCTGCTCATGGATTGGTGTTAAACGCCACGAGTTAGCCTGTTCTCTCCCGCATGCCGCAAGTGCAATTATAGGGCCGAAATAGGTTTGGAAAAAATCCTCCGTTTTTGCCATCCTTGCACTTAGCACGATGCTTGACTGAAACACGACAACGTAAGCAGGCAACAAAAGGCCATACAAATCCTATGTTAAACGCCCTATCCAGCGGCTCGGCTCACAAGTGGCGCTTCTATCGCGCCGGCGGTTTCGATCAGGTCAGTCTCGATAACGGTGCCGATCTGCTCGCTTTGGATCAACTCGACCAAAAGCTCTGGGTCGCGCTCGCCTGTCCGGCCAAGGGTCTTGAGTTCGACACAAAGACGCTCGAACTCATCGACACCGACAAGGACGGCCGTATCCGCGTGCCGGAGATCCTCGCTGCTGTGAAGTGGTCCGCTGCCATGCTCAAGAATGTGGACGACCTCACAAAGTCCGCTGCTGCCCTGCCCCTCAGTGCCATCAATGACAGCACTCCCGAAGGCAAACAGATCCTCACCTCTGCCAAGCAGATCCTCAAAGACCTCGGCAAGGCGGACGCTCCTTCCATCACGGTGGATGACACTGCCGACACCGTTAAGATCTTCGCTCAGACCAAATTCAATGGCGATGGTGTGGTCCCGGTGGAATCCGCCACGGATGCCGCCATCCAAAGCATCATCAAAGATATCCTCGCGTGTGTGGGCGAAGTCCCTGACCGCAGCGGCAAGCCCGGTGTGAACCAGGCCAAGGTCGATCAGTTCTTCGCCGAGTTACAGGCCTTCTCCGATTGGTGGAAGAAGGCGGAAGGCGATAAAAACATCCTTCCCCTGGGTGATGCCACCCCCACTGCCGTCACCGCGATGAAAGCGGTGAAAAGCAAAGTGGAAGATTTCTTTGCCCGTTGCCGTCTCGCGCACTATGACATCCGCGCGCTCGGCGCGTTGAACCGTCAGGAGGCAGATTACCTCGCGCTCGCCGCGAAAGACCTTTCCATCACGGCGCAGGAAATCGCCAGCTTCCCGCTCGCGCGTGTGGCGCCCGGCACTCCGCTTCCTTTGCTGGATGGCATCAACCCCGCATGGTCCGCCTCCCTCGCCAAGTTCCAGTCCGATGTGGTGAAGCCGCTCTTGGGTGAGCAGAAAACGCTTACCGAAGCTGAGTGGAACACCATCCAAGGCAAACTGGCTGTCTATGAGACATGGGCCGGAAGCAAAGCCGGTCTGCTCGTCGAGAAACTCGGATTGCCTCGCGTGCGCGAGATCTTGGCGACGAATGGGAAAGACACCATCACCCAGCTCATCAATCAGGACAAAGCGCTGGAAGCAGACGTCAACGCCATCGCGTCCGTGGATCGCCTCGTCCGTTACTATCGCGATCTCTACACGCTGCTGAACAACTTCGTTTCTTTCCGCGATTTTTACAGCGCCAAGCAAAAGGCCATTTTCCAGGTCGGCACGTTGTATCTTGACGGCCGCAGTTGCGATCTCTGCGTGCGTGCGGAAGATGCCGGACGCCATGGCGCACTCGCCAGTTTGAGCCGTTGCTATCTAGCCTATTGCGAATGCGTGCGGAAGAGCACAAACGAAAAGATGACCATCGCCGCCGCGTTCACGGACGGAGATTCCGATTTCCTCATGGCCGCGCGCAACGGCATCTTCTATGACCGCCAAGGTCGTGATTGGGATGCGACTATTCTGCGCGTCGTCGAGCAGCCCATCAGCATCCGTCAGGCCTTTTGGTCACCTTACAAGCGCGTGGCGAAGATGGTGGAAGCGCAGATCGAGAAGATGGCTTCGGCACGGGATAAGGCGATCACGGATCAGGCGGCGGCTGGTGTCGCGGATGCGGGTAAGAAGATTGAAGGGCCGGCACCAGCGCCTGCAGCCAAGCCCGCTGCTCCGATCACAGGGAAGGAAGCCTTCGATGTCGCCAAGTTCGCCGGTATCTTTGCTGCCATCGGTCTGGCACTCGGTGCCATTGGTGGAGCGATTGCCGCCGTGGCCAAAGGTTTCATGGGCTTGCAAGCCTGGCAGATGCCGCTGGCAATCGGCGGCGCCCTGATGCTGATCTCCGGCCCTGCTATGCTCTTGGCCTACATGAAGCTCCGTCAGCGTAATATCGGCCCTATATTGGACGCCAATGGCTGGGCGGTGAACGCACGCGCCAAGATCAATGTTCCTTTTGGTGGTTCGCTCACCAAGATCGCGGAATTGCCCGCCAATTCCTCACGGTCCATCGAAGACCCGTTTGCGCAGGAGAAAAGCTCCAAGCCCAAGTGGATCGTGATCGGTATAGCCGTCTACATCTTCCTCGGCATGAACTACGAGAATGGCAAGCTGAAGCTGTGGGCGAGCTACTTCAAAGAATGGGCATTCCCATCGCAGGTAGCATTACCCTATTCACGGCCAGTGCCACCCCCATCTGTTACCACCAATGCTATGGGAACGGTGGGAACAAATGCCGCGCCCGCACAATGAAGTCGCTGAATAACATCGCCGTCGCGCTCCCCGCCGGAGAACCATCCGAACTGGTCTGGCTGCACGGCGTCAAACCCGCCTTGCAAGAGATGGCGGCGATCGGCACGCGGTTGAACACGTCGCTAGCGTCCTCTGCCTTGCGCACGCAAGCGCACCAGACGATCAAGGCAAGTGACGCTCTGCTTGCGGATGTCTCGGGTAACAATCCTGCCGTGCTCTATTACCTAGGCGTAGCAGAAGCGCTCGGCAAACCCGTCATCCTCGTGGCGCGTCATGCGGAGACAGTGGTGTTTCAGACGAATCAACCGATCCTTGCCTATGCGGATGAACCCTCGCTGCTACGAACACAACTCATCTCGCGCCTGAGCCAGAACGAAGCAATCGCACAGCCTGTGGCCGTTACCGCGCCCACCGCGAGCACACCAGAAGCGGAACGGTTCTACTCCATCTTCGGCGATATCCTACAGCAGCACGGTTACCAGAACCATGGCGAGATCAAGTGCGAGAACGAGACCACCTTCCTGCTCATCGAGCAGGATATGGAACTGGCACTCGTGCAAGACCTCTCCCGGCGGGCGAAGGAACGCGGATTGCGGTTGAAACTGCTATAGCCGCCGAGGTGACGAGGCGGAGATTCGCGTAGCGAATCAAGATTCATAGCAGCGGCTTTTAAGCCGCTGTCGTGTTTCAAACATATTCCCGGTCACGTAGTGACCGAAGATTCTTCCGTCACTACGTGACGGTGTTCGCATAACTCTTCAACGGTGGCTTGAAAGCCACCGCTATGAATCTAAGGTGCCTAACGGCACCGCGAAACAGACTCTTTGTCATTCTTTCGGCAACAAGTATTCACGAAAAATCTCATTTTCTCTTTCCCATTTCTCCGGCATAAGACTTCCCGTTATGCATCCATTCACCCGTCGCTTGATGTCGTTTTCGTTCGCGGTCCTTTCCGCCACGCTTTCACTCTCGGCAGCGGAATGGCGCACCGAGACATTCGCGGGCACGGGGGTGAAGGGGTATTCCGGCGATGGCGGTCCCGCCACCCAAGCACAAATCAACGATCCCTTCGGCGTCATCCGTGGCCCCGATGGTTGCATCTATTTCTGCGAATACGGCGGCCAGGTCGTGCGCAAGGTGGATGCGAAAGGCATCATCACCACCGTGGCGGGCAGCGGCAAGACGGGCGCGGGTGGCGATGGCGGTCTGGCGGTGAAAGCGGAGTTCAATCAACCACACGAGATCCGGTTCGATAAGAAAGGCGACCTCTTCATCGTGGATATGCGGAATCATCGCGTGCGCAAGGTGGAAATGAAGACGGGCATCATCAGCACCGTCGCAGGTACGGGCACAGCGGGCTTCTCAGGTGATGGCGGCCCGGCGGACAAAGCCCAGTTCAATCAACCGCACAGCATCCAGTTCGATACGAAGGGCGATCTCTACGTGTGCGATATCGGCAATCATCGTGTGCGCAAGATCGATATGAAGACAGGCATCATCTCGACCTTCGCAGGTAATGGTCAGAAAACGGCGACTCCTGATGGCGCGCAATTCAAAGATGTGCCATTGAACGGACCACGCACGTTGGATTTCGATAGCAAAGGCAATCTCTGGCTCGCGTTGCGTGAGGGTAATCAGGTCTTCAAGCTGGACCTCGGCAAAGGCACGATCCATCACATCGCGGGCACGGGCAAAAAAGGCTTCACCGGCAATGGCGGTCCGGCGAAGGAAGCCACCCTCAGCGGGCCGAAAGGCATCGCGCTCTCAGCGGATGATTCCAAAGTCTATCTCGTGGATACCGAGAGCCACAGCATCCGCATGGTGGATATGAAGACTGGCAAGCTGGAACTCATCTGCGGCACCGGCGAAAAAGGCGATGGCCCGGATGGCGACCCGCTGAAGTGCAAGATGGGCCGCCCCCACGGCATGTTCGTGGACAAGGACGGCAGCCTATACATCGGCGACAGCGAGGCACATCGCGTGCGCGTGATCAAACAGGTGAGATAGGATTGCATCCTCTTAAGCCCGTCACGAATCGTTCTCCTTCCCCCTGGAGAGAAGGACTCAGCATGGGGAACACCCGTCTGTCATAGCATTCCTAACAGATGGTCCTGTCGGAACTCACGCCACCATCCAGTTCATGATCGCCTTCTGCGTGTGCAACCGGTTCTCCGCCTGCTCAAAGATCGTCTGCGCATGGGCCTCCAATGTCGCATCATCGATCTCCAGACCGCGGTAAGCGGGCAGACAGTGCATCACTAACGCTTCGGGCTTTGCCAGCTTAACCAGTTCAGCATTGATCTGATAGCCGGATAGATCTTTCTTCCGCAGAGCTGCCTCGGCTTCCTTCCCCATGGACACCCAGACATCCGTATAAAGTATATCCGCTCCTGCGGAAGCCGCCCTCAAATCTTCCGTGCAAACGATTTTGCCCGGTCCCACAGCGCGTTTGAGCAATGCTTCCGAAGGCTGATACGCCTTCGGTGCCGCGATGCGCAGTTCAAAACCCAGCTTTGCCGCCGCAAACACCCAGCTCGCCGGAACATTGCATGCGCCATCCCCCACGAACGTCACGACCTTGCCCGCGATAGAACCCTTCTTCTCCTGATACGTGAAGATGTCGGTCAGGATCTGGCAGGGATGTTCGTCATCCGTTAGCGCGTTCACCGTCGGGATATTGGAATACTTCGAGAACTCCTCCACATCACTCTGCGCGAACGTGCGGATGATCGCCCCATGGATCATGCGGCCCAAAACGCGCGCCGTGTCTTTGATCGGCTCACCGCGCCCGAGCTGGATGTCATTCGCATTCAGGAACAGTGCATTACCGCCCAATTCACGAACGCCGACCTCGAAAGACACGCGGGTACGCGTGGAAGATTTGGAGAAGATGAGCGCCCACGTCTGGCCCGCCAGCGGTTGCGTAGCATGCTTGCCGCGGGTCTTTTTGAAAACCGCGGCATCGCGCAAAACCAATTCCATGTCCTCACGGGACATCGTCTCCAGACTCAACAGATGCTTCATATTCTAACCGTAAAAAGCAAAGCGCGGGTCGTCGGCCGCCCGCCTGCCTCCCCTGTTGTTACGAGGGGAAAGCGCAGTTTATAGGGAAGCCCACGGGGTTTTGTCCACGGGTTTTTACAGAAATTTACGATAACGTCACGGTCCCAAATCCTCCTCGATGCGATTTAGCGCGTTTACGCCACCGCTTTTATCGCCCGCTCAATGATCGCCAACCCCTCCTCCGCATCACTCTTCTGCAGATTCAAAGAAGGCAACAACCGGATCACTTGCGCGCCGGAAGGAATCGTCATGAGACCCATGCTATGCAGGCGGTTCACGAACTGGATCGAGGCCGCCTTGTCACTCGCCTTGAACGCTGGCAAGTCCGCCGCCAGCTCAAAGCCCAGCATGAAGCCCAGTCCCCGCACATTCTTCACCACGTGCGGATACGTCTTGGCCATGTGCTCCAAGCCATCCTTCAAGTAACTGCCCAGATTGCGCGCGTTGTCCGCGAGCTTCTCCTGCTCGATCACTTCCAAGACCTTCAGCGCCACCGCACAGCCCAAGGGTGTGCCGCCATACGTCGTGCCATGCGTGCCCGGCCCGAGGATATCCTCCAGCTTCACGCCATGCACCTCGCTCCGCACCCAGAAGGCACCCATTGGGAAACCGCCACCGAGCGACTTCGCCATGGAGATCGCATCCGGCAGGAACTTCTCCCCACCGGGCACGCCTTCAAGGATCCGTTGAAAACTCTGGAACCGGCCCGTGCGGAAATGCCCGCACTGCACGCCATCCATCATGAGCAGCAACTTCTTCTCATCGCACAACTGCCGCAGACCGAGCAGATACTCGACCGTCGTCGGCGTGATGCCACCCTCGCCCTGAATGCCTTCGATCAAGATCGCGGCCGTGGCAGGCGAGATCGCCGCCTTCATCGCTTCCAGATCGTTGAACGGCACATGGCGGAACCCTTGCACCATCGGCTCAAACCCCTTCTTCACCTTCTCCTGCCCCGTGGCGGAGATGCCCGCGAGCGTCCGTCCGTGGAACGAATTCACCGCCGTGATGACCTCGAACCGTCCTTCATCATGACCGAACTTCCGCGCGATCTTGTAGAGGCCTTCATTCGCCTCCGCCCCGCTGTTCGCGAAGAACACCTTGCCCGGCGCGATCTGGCTCACGATCTTCTGCGCCAACCGCCCCTGCGATTCGTGGTAGTAAAGATTGGAGATATGCACTAACCGCTTCGATTGCTCGATGAGCGCCTCCGTCACCGCCGGATGCGCGTGCCCGAGTGAACACACCGCGATGCCGCTACCCAGATCCAGATAGCGCTTCCCGTTCACATCCCACAAATGGCTGCCCGCGCCATGGCTGAACACGATCTCAAAACGGCCATAGCTCGGCACGACATTGCGCTGGAACAATTCCAGGACAGATTGCTGCTGGTTCTGCACAATCGGCGGCTGCGGAACGATGTCTTTCATCTCAATGCTTAGGGACAATTACCCTGTGAAGTTGGAAACTTGGGGCCGTAAATCGTAAATCTCAAATCGTAAATTTATAATACCACCTCGGTGCCCACCCCGGCGTCCGTGAAGATCTCCAACAGCACGGCGTGGTTCATGCGGCCATCTACAAACGACACCTTGTCCACGCCTGACTTCACGGCGGCCACGGCACTATCCACTTTCGGGATCATGCCCTTGTCGATGATACCCGCCTTCTTCAGCTCCGCGACTTCTTTGGTCGCAAGATGCGGGATGACCGTGCTCGGGTCTTTGAAATCGCGCATCAAGCCTGGAACATCGCTCATGAACACGAGGCGCTTCGCCTTGAGCGCGATGGCGACCATCGCCGCCGCCACATCTGCATTGCAGTTGTAAATCTTGCCATCCGCGCCCTTCGCCGTCGGGCTGATGATCGGCGTCACGCCGCGATCAATGCATTCCAGCAACGGTTCCACGTTCACTTTGATGACTTCGCCCACGTAACCAATGTCGATCTTCTGGCCATCTGGCCCATCAAGCAGCAGCTTCTTGCAGGTGAAAATATCCGTGCCCGCAAAACCTTGTGCGACACCACCCAAGCGGTTAATCGTCCGCACGATCTCCGGATTGATCTCGCGCGAAAGCACCTGATCCACCACCGCGACCGTCGCCTCATCCGTCACGCGCTGCCCCTGGATGAACTCCGCCTTGAGGCCCGCCTTGTCCATCGCGCGCGTGATGGCCTTGCCGCCGCCATGCACTACCACAGGATTAATCTCCACAGCCTCGAGGAACACGATGTCGCGCGCAACCCCGTTGCGCACCGCTTCATCGGGAGAATCCATGAAGCTGCCGCCGTACTTCACGACAAACGTCGTGCCGCTGAATTTCTGGATGTAAGGCAACGCTTCCAGCAACGTCGCCGCTTTAGAGATCAAATCCTGCACGGCGGAATAAAAGGAACTCAGGGCAAACTTGGCAATAAAGATTGTGACCTACTTGACGGGTGTCTTTTGAAGCCCGTGCTGCCGGATTCCAGCCGGCAGTAAGTTGCCGTCCATACGCAACGGGTTAATGAGAAATCAAACCCACTCCTTAGCATCGCGAAGCGATGCCAGAAAGTAGCCGGAGTTTGAGCGACCATCAGGAGCGACACCTCCGGACAAAAGCGTGATAACGAGAGCACTCTGAAGGAGTGCCAGAATGTCCTTGCCCTACCATCACCTAAGCGAGAGCTTTAATGCATGGCTAGCATTGAAGCTCCCATCTGGCAGACCCTTGAGGACTATCTCGCTGAGGAAACTAATCGTCCCATCCGTCGAGAGTATTGGGGCGGAGCCATATTTCAGACCGATCAAGAGGATAGCCAGCACAGCACCATTGTTCAGAATTTATTTTCTGCACTACAACAACCGGTCAAAAGAAAATCTCTGAATATTTTCGCCAGTGACATGAAACTCCAAGTCCATGTCGGCGAAAGCAAACTGATCTATTATCCGGATATCTTGATCACCAACGAGCAATTCGACTCTGATCCAAGTTACCGCTGCCAGCCGCAAGTGATCATCGAAGTATCGTCACCTAAAACAGAGCTTACCGACAGGCGGTCGAAATTCTTATTTCTTCGGCAAATCGAATCGCTTCAGGAATACATCCTTGTCCAGCAAAGCAAATCGCAGATCACCGTCTTCCGCCGGGAAAACCATTGGCAACCGGAATCACTCCAATCGCCCACGGATAACCTGCTAATCCCTTCGTTGGCTTTCAACTTGCCGCTCGCTTCGGTTTACGAACGGGCAACGAGCTAACCGCTCAGCCCCCCAACGTCGTCGGGTCCGTCACATCGCCCTTGTTGAAATCCACATAATGCTCCGTCAGGTCGGCGGCATACATGAACGTCCCGGCTTTGCCGAGGTTCAGGTTGATGTGCAGCTCGAATTCCTTCGGTGATGCGGCGATGCACAAATCCTTGAAGGTCGCCTTCGTTGGTTGTCCGCGCTTGAGGCTCCAGAGAACCTTTTTTGCTCCTGGTGCGCTGTAGCCGATGTCCACCTTCTCCTCCACGATCTTCGCCGCGCTGTAACCGAGCGCGTCGATGATCCGGCCCCAGTTCGGATCGCCACCGTGCCAGCTCGTTTTCACAAGCGCACTGTTCGCCACCGCGCGGGCAGCGGCATCCGCGTCTTGGATATTCTTTGCGCCGCTCACCCGCACCGTCACCACGCGATGCACACCTTCGCCATCGCGCACGATCATCTTGGCGAGTTCGAGGCAGACGTGATTAAGCGCCGCTTGGAACGCCTGGAAATCTTCGCTCTTCGTGCCCTTGATCTGCTTGTTCTCCGCCAAGCCGTTCGCGAGAACGAGCACCGTGTCGTTCGTGCTCATATCGCCATCCACGGTGATGCGGTTAAAGCTGCTCGCCGTGGCTTCTTCCAAAGCGACTTGCAAGGTCTTTGCCTCAATCGCCGCATCCGTCGTGATGAAGCAGAGCATCGTGGCGTGCAGACCTGCGGGCACACCTTTCGGCAAGGCCGCCGGACGCGCACCCGTCGCGCTCATGCCGGGTTGGATCATGCCCGCGCCCTTGCACATGCCGCCCATGCGCACCTTCTTGCCGCCGAGCTTGAATTCGATCGCGACCTGCTTCGGCTTCGTGTCACTCGTCATGATGGCTTCAGCAGATTCCGCCGCGTGCTGGACATCGCTACCGAGCAATTGTAGAGCATCATGGATGCCCGTGCGCACATTCTCCATCGGCATGGTCACACCGATACGGCCCGTGGAGCCGACCAAAACATGTTCTTCCGGCAAGTGAAGCTGGCCCGCGACGAGTTTCGTCATATCCAGCGCGTCCTTCATGCCCTGGCGACCCGTGCAAGCGTTCGCATTGCCGGAGTTCACCACCACGGCTTGAGCGACGCCCTTCTTCACGCGCGGCACGCAGACCTTCACCGGCGCGGCGCAGATCTGGTTCGTCGTGAACATGCCCGCCACTGTGCAAGGCACTTCGGAGACTATGACCGTGAGGTCACGCTTCTGCCCCTTGTTCGAACCCTTGCCAGTGCCGAGACGCTTGATGTCGCAGAACACGCCGGAGGTGAGAAAGCCTTGCGGCGCGACGATAGCGCCTTCCACTTGCTTGAACGATTTCTTCATTAACTTTTTCTGCCGGTCGAAACCAGCGGGCGCAACGGAATCATGCCGGGGCGCGGGTGTCAATGGGTGTGCAGACGGTTTAACCACAGATTCACATAGATGGACATAGATAAGACCAGGCAGACTCGACAGCACCTACTGAACTTGTAGCCTGAACGAAAGGGTATGCGTTCAGTCGTCATCTATCTGAAGGATGCGGAGAAAACAGCCGTCACCGAGGTGCTATCCACCTTCGCCAAATCTTTTCCCGGCCCAGAGTGGATATCCCCGCTCACTGGCGATCCCACCATCTGGATCCGATACTATGATGAATACCTAAGCGAACTGGAATTGGAAGACTTGGTGGACTTGGTAAAAGCCCTCGGACAAATGCCGAGCATTGCTTTGATCGCCGACATATCCGGCCGTATCAACGGCGAGAAAGAGGCGAAGTTCATCACTGATAAGCTTCTAAGCGTGTTCTCTGGTGTAGCCAACAATGGCTACAGCGAACACTATTGGTCACTCACTGAAATCAATTCCGACGCCACTCGAGAAGTCCTCCGCTTCTTCGACTCCCAAGGGTGGTATGACAAACTCACCCATCAGAAAGAGTAAGCTCACCTGATTGGAGCGCCGATCTCTGAATCGGCGAGAGCTGCTTTAGCGGAGCGCGACTCTCCGAGTCGCAGCAACGTACTCAAGCACGATGGCATCAGGAATTTCAACGCCACCGGACATTCGAACATTGCTGCGGGTCGGAGACCCGCGCTCCTAAAATGTTGCAAACAGTCAAATCACCTCTGGTTTGGATAAAGACAAATCCCGCCATCTCTGCCACGCTTTCCCCATGAGCCAATATGAGTCGTATAAAAATCTCCCAGCGCTGGCGGGTATCTGCACGATGGCCGAAGCGCAACGGACTGGCCTCTCTGTGGAGGATTGCGTCCACCGGCTCAAACGTTTTCATTACGCCTTCAAGCGCCTGCACCACATCTTCACCGCACGACTGACCGCCGAGCCGATTTACGAGCTGAAGATGGCGTTCAGCTATCACTCACACATCTGCGCCGAGCATGTCAGCATGCTGCGCAAGCGTGTCGGTGAGATGCGCGAGCCACCCCTTGGTCTGGATGTCGTTCCAGATAAAAGCCTCGAACTGTTCTTCAATGAAATCCTTAGTGCCCCGACTACGGAAGAGCTGTTGCTCGGGGTATATGAGAAAGCCGTGCCTGCGCTGAAAGCCGGATTGGAACGACATCTCGCGAATACGAATCCACTGGTGGATCACCCTTCCGTGCGCGTTGTTCGCCATGCCTTGCTGGAGCTGAATGATATTTTCGATTACGGCACGAAGGCGATCGCCTGCATTGTTTCCAGTCAAGCGCGGGAGGCGGCTAAACCTTGGCTCGCATTGCTGGATGATTGCCTCGCCACCGTCGGCTCACTCGATGGAGCAAACGAACCCGTGCAGAAGAATCTCCCGCTACATTACTCCGCCAAGCCTTACCAATACGATGGCTTTCCGCAGCGTGATGAACGGTTCCCAGATCCTTACAACATGGGCGTGAATGCCGAGGTGTTCCTCTACGATGAACAATTTACGCCTGATCCCAAGACGTTGATGATGTTCTACAAGCGCCTGCGCGAGATCGATGTGCCGGAGATGATGGCGAGCATCATCACGGAGACGCCGGACAAACCGTGGGGTTACTATCAGGACATGACACGCCAGCTTTGGGACGAGGCGCGCCACGCCATGATGGGCGAGGTCGGCTTTGCGAATCTCAATATCAACTGGCCGGAGAAGGTGATGGTGAATTTCACATGGTCCATGGCGCTGAACACGCAGTTGAAACCCATTGAGCGCCATGCCGTGTTGTATTTCATCGAGCAAGGGCTGATGCCCAAGACAGGCAAGCGTTTCGAATGGGAAGTGGGGCTGGCCTCGCACAATCCTCTCGCGGGTCTGTTCCAAGATTACGATTGGGCGGATGAAGTGCTCCACGCCCGCGTGGGTCGCGATTGGTATGTGAGCCAGATCGGCGAAGCCAAACAGGCCATCCAATACGGCGACGAATGCTGGTCCAAAGTCCTCATGGGCTGGACCACCTGGCGCGATGAAGGCCACACCCAACACCGCAACTGGTGGCCCGATGTCTATACCGCCGCCTGCCAAACCTGGGGCATTCAACCTGACCCTAAAGTGCTCGCCTACAATACGAGCTACGAGAGCGTTCGAGCGGATCTGAAGGATTTGAGCGCATCCGCGTAAGAGCAGCCGCCTCGCATACGGGCTAACGAAACGAAACTTGCTACGGAATCGGATTGAGATTCTTTATCCAGTGCGTGTTGATGCCCCGGTTATATTGATCCCAGCCTTTTTCACCCAAGATGCCTTTCACTGAGGCTTCGGTCTGTTGCTGTAATTGTTGCAGCATCTGGACTCGTTGCTCCTGTGTCAGGTCTTGGTTTTTCAACACATTCATCGTCCCCTGTTCAGCGTAATTTTTTAGGTCGTACACTTTGACTGCTTCCGCAGCACTCAGCTCGCCCTTCACCGCCGCCTGATAGATCTGCTGGAAGTTCCAATCCTGCGCACGCTCATAGGCGATATACCGTTCCTCTCCAATCGCGTTCTTGATACCTTCCTTAAGCTTGCCTTCGGCATCCTCCCGGATCTTGCGTTGCTCCTCATTTTCATTCCCGCGCGTCAAGGGTGAGAATTCGTTATCAAACGGCTCCCGCAGTTTGAAGACCGCCATGAACTCAGCTTCGTTCGGATCGAACCCCGCAGTCTGGCTGCGCATCAGGTTCGCCGTCAGCGAAAAACGCAGTTGATAATCCTCAAATTCCTCAGGCGTCATGGATGCCTTGAGCGCCGCCTCCGTTTCTTTGATCGCCGAGGCCATCGCCTCCTGATCGCTTCCGTTCTTGCTGGCTTCCATCATTCTGGACTGCTTGTCCGTGAGGATCTTGATCACACGGGTCTTTTTCTCCTCTGGCAGGAAATCCATCATCGCATCGAAAGGTGTCACCACTCGCGCTAGCTCGGCCTTGCCATCGGGAGTGATGCCCAGGGCGCGCAGCACGGCGAGCTTTTCCTCCTCCAGCGCCTTCAGCTTCTGCATAAGCCCGGAATCCATCGCCCCTAAAAGCGGGTTGCCACCCTTCCAATACTCGAACTTCCCGCCTCCACCCCTAAGTGTCTGCTTCTTCTGTTCGTAGAGTTTGTTCACATCCGCGAGGATGATGTCGCGAATCGTTTCCTCCGGGCAGCCGATGGCCCGCAGGTTGTCGATGTATTCCTTATAGTCGCCAGATTCCACCATCTCCCAAGTAATCCGCTTGGTCACTGTATTGGTAACCACTTGTTTATCTATTCTCGGAGCGGTTGCCGATGCATTCACCGCAGTTTTGCTCACCTGCCCTTCTGCAAGCGGTTGAGACGATGGCTGGGGTCGCAACGCATAACCCGCTTGCAACACGTTTGAGATCACGGAAATCGCCAGAATGACTTTGATATTATTGTTCATAACTCGTTACCAAAGTGATTAAGCAGGCCGGTCTAATTGTTACGGAGAAAAGTTCGCAGCCATCCAAAGCTCCTTTCTACCAAGGATTACGGAGCATTTTCGTGCTGGATTAGTTGCCTCGGGTTTTCAATCCTAGGCTCAAATGAAAGGCATCATTCTCGCCGGTGGCGCAGGGTCGCGGCTTTATCCGCTGACGCTGGTGGCAAGCAAGCAGTTGCAGCCCGTTTACGACAAGCCGATGGTCTATTATCCGCTGACCACGCTCGTCGAGAACGGCATCCGTGAGATCTGCCTCATCTCCACGCCGCACGACCTGCCCCGCTTCAAACAATTGCTAGGCGATGGCAGCCAGTGGGGCATCACACTGGAATATCGCGAACAGGCCAAGCCCGAGGGCATCGCGCAAGCCTTCCTCATCGCCGAATCGTTCATCGGTAATGACAGCGTGACGCTCATCCTCGGTGACAACATTTTCTATGGTGGCGATGTCTTCTCCAAGGCGTTCAGTGAATTCAAAAGCGGTGCCGTCATCTTCGGTTATCACGTGAATGATCCGCGCCGCTATGGCGTGGTGGAATTTGACGAAACCGGCAAAGCCATCTCCATTGAAGAGAAGCCGAAGGTGCCGAAGAGCAGCTACGCGGTGCCTGGCCTCTATATTTACGACAACCAGGTGGTTCCCCTGGTGAAAGCGCAAAAGCCTTCCGCCCGTGGCGAACTGGAAATCACCGATTTGAACGTGGCCTATCTGAATCGCGGGATTATGAAGGTCTATGGCCTCGCACGCGGCTTTGCCTGGCTGGATGCGGGCACGAGCAGCAGCTTGCATGAAGCCTCCTCGTACGTGCTGACCATCGAGCGCCGCCAAGGTGTGAAAATCGGCTGCCCGGAGGAAGCGGCGTTCCGTCGCGGCTTCATCTCGCTCGATCAACTGGCGGAACTCTGCACGCGCATCCCGCAGTGCGAGTATCGCGAGTATCTGGAAAGCGTCGTGGCGGAAGCGAAACGTTTGAAATCGGGAGGTGTGTTGTGATCGTCGTATTGGGAGCGAGTGGTTATTTCGGTGAGGCGTTCGTCCGCCAACTGGCATCCAGCGGCAAGCCTTACAAGACGTTGTCCCGTCGCGAACTGGATTACTCGAAGTTTGCGCTGTTGCTGAATTTCCTCAAAGAGACGAAGCCTGACCTCGTGGTCAACGCTGGTGGCTTTACCGGTCGCCCGAACGTCGATGCCTGCGAGACGCAACGTGCGGAAACATTGCTCGGCTCCGTCGTCTTAGGCCAAACCGTTGTCTCCGCTTGTGAGATGACTGGCATCACTTGGATGCAGCTTTCCTCTGGCTGCATCTACAATGGTGCGTTCGTGAAAGAAGGCTCGCAATGGCGCTTGGAAACCGACCTGACCAAACCCGAGATCCGCCATCTCGTGGAGACGAAGCCGGAAATGGTCGCGGGCTTTAAGGAAACGGATGATCCGAACTTCTCCTTCCGCCGCCCGCCCTGCAGTTTCTACAGCGGCAGCAAGGCGCTCGCGGAAGAAGTGCTCTCGCAATTCGGCAACGGCTACATCGTGCGTCCGCGCATCCCGTTCGATGAGTTCGACAACGCGCGGAATTACCTCAGCAAAATCCAGCGTTACGCGAAGGTGTATGACAATGTGAACGCGATCTCGCATCGCGGCGACTTCGCCTGGGCATGCTTGGAATTGTGGAACCGCCGCGCTCCCTTTGGCACGTATAACGTGACGAATCCAGGCTTCGTGACCACGCGCCAAGTCGTGGCGAAGATGAAGCCCGCGCTCAAGCTGGAGCGCGAGTTCGAGTTTTTCTCCGGCGACAGTGATTTCTACAAAGTGGCGAAAGCGCCGCGCTCCAATTGCCTCATGGATGTGAGCAAGCTCTTGAGCACCGGCATCAAGATGCGCTCGGTGGAAGAGGCGCTGGAAGATGCGTTTGCGAATTGGAAACCGGAGAAGAGTTAACCACAGATGGACACAGATTCACACAGATAGAAGTGTGAATCTGAAGTCACAGTTGAACATGGGAAGCCCTACTTAGAACAGGCGCCTTAAACCTGTCGGCAAGATGCCGGCAGCACGTTGATTTTTATGAACTTATTGGTGACTGGTGGTGCGGGATTCATTGGCTCGAATGTCATCCGGTTGATCATTGATCGGCCAGAAATCACGCGCTTGGTGAATCTGGATTGCCTCACATACGCGGGGCATCTCGAGAACTTGAAAGAGTTCGAGAAGCATCCGAAATATGCCTTCGAGAAAGTCGATCTGCGCGACAAGGCGGCGGTGTTGGAAGTGGTGAAGCGTCATCAGATCACGCAGGTGATGCATCTCGCAGCGGAATCACACGTGGATCGTTCCATCAGCGGGCCGGGCGATTTCATTCATACGAATGTGCTCGGCACGTTCCACTTGTTAGAGGCGTGTCGCGATGTTTGGGCGGGCAACTTCACCGGCAAACGTTTCCATCACGTTTCTACGGATGAAGTTTACGGCAGCCTCGGTGCCACGGGTTATTTCCTCGAGACCACGCCTTACGCGCCGAACTCTCCCTACTCCGCCAGCAAGGCCTCCAGCGACATGCTGGTGCGCGCGTATCACCACACGTATGGCATGCCCACGGTGATCACGAATTGCTCGAACAATTACGGTCCGTATCAGTTCCCGGAAAAACTCATTCCAGTGGTCATCCAAAATGTGCTCACGCGCAAATCCATCCCCGTCTATGGCGATGGCATGAACGTGCGCGACTGGCTCTACGTGGGCGATCACGCCGGGGCGCTCTGGCAGGTGCTCGGCAAAGGCAAGGATGGCGAGACATATAACATCGGCGGGCACAACGAGTGGGCGAACATCAACATCGTGAACCTCATCTGCGATCTGATCGACGAGATGAAGCCCGAACTGGGCGGCGGCTCACGCAAGCTCATCACGTATGTGAAAGACCGCGCGGGACACGATCGCCGCTACGCCATCGATGCCACGAAGATCAAGAATGAGCTGGGCTGGGTGCCGGCTTATACGTTTGAACGCGGCATCCGGGATACGGTGCGGTGGTATCTGGATAACCAGGCGTGGGTGGACACGGTGAAGAATAAGAAGTAGGCCGGTTGCACCGGTGGGCCATTCTGCCAAAGGCCGCTTTAAACTTTGGATAGTAGTGCTTTCTCCGCAGGCGTCAGTTCAGTGCGCAGGTCTTCGGCCTTGGGGAAAGGGAGTCCGCGTTCGCCGTTGTAGAGCTGGCGCAGACGTTCGTCATCCGGGCCTTCTTTGCGGCGGATGATCTCTGGAGATGTGCGCATGCCGTTCAAGCGGCGGGCACGACGTCCCTTTAGCCAGTCCTCATAGGACATGACTTCATTCATCGGGATCGTAGGGAAACCCGACATTGAGAGTTTGGGACTGCTCATGGATTAACGCTTTCACCTGCGGCCAAACCGCATACTCCTTCACGTTAGCAAGTCTTTTGACTTCGCGCCAGTCCAGTTCTACGTCTTTCAACAACGCGGGCGCATCTTGACACTGCCCCCGATTAGGTAGTGAACCAGAGTTGATCCCAGTGGTGATTATGGCGTGCCTCGGAGAGTGCGGCCAGATGGCGCATGCCTTTGGGCGTCCAGAACTGGCCGGGCCGTTTGAAGCGGCAC